>DATKMJ010000018.1 GCA_035541935.1 Candidatus Binatia bacterium
TCAGATAGGGACCGAACTGTCTCACGACGTTCTAAACCCAGCTCACGTACCGCTTTAATCGGCGAACAGCCGAACCCTTGGGACCTACTTCAGCCCCAGGATGCGATGAGCCGACATCGAGGTGCCAAACCTCCCCGTCGATGTGGACTCTTGGGGGAGATAAGCCTGTTATCCCCGGAGTAGCTTTTATCCGATAAGCGACGGCCCTTCCATTCGGAACCGCCGGATCACTTAGCCCTGCTTTCGCACCTGCTCGACCTGTCCGTCTCGCAGTCAAGCTCCCTTATGCCTATGCACTCTGTACGAACGGTTTCTGACCGTCCTGAGGGAACCTTTGGGCGCCTCCGTTACTCTTTGGGAGGCGACCGCCCCAGTCAAACTGCCCACCTGACCATGTCCTACCACCAGATTATGGCGGCTAGTTAGAATCCCAAGATCATCAGGGTGGTATCCCAACGTTGCCTCCCCGACGACTAGCGCCGCCGGATCATCGGCTCCCACCTATCCTGTACAGACAATCTCAGAACCCAAGATCAGGATACAGTAAAGCTTCACGGGGTCTTTCCGTCCTGCTGCGGGTAACCAGCATCTTCACTGGTACTGCAATTTCGCCGGGTTCCCCATTGAGACAGTGCCCAAGTCGTTACTCCATTCGTGCAGGTCGGAACTTACCCGACAAGGAATTTCGCTCAGTTTTTTCCGGCGCTTTCACGCCGGACTGGACTCTATCTTCATCCATCGAGAGAACCGCGCACGGTTCTACCCATACTTGGAGCCTGGCGTATAGTCTCTGAGGATCCCTCGAGTCAAAAGGCTCGAGGTTTCCTGCGGATTGTCCAATCTCGATCGTTGTTACTGGCGAGCGTATCGCTGCCGAGTAGATCGAGCTCTCAGGATGTTCCCGCATATAGCCAGGTTGTCGTTCGCACGTCTCCGTGCGATGAGGCAACGATGATGTCACCTTAGGACGGTTATAGTTACCGCCGCCGTTTACTGGGGCTTCAGTTTGCCGCTTCGCTTGCGCTGACGACTCCCTTTAACCTTCCAGCACCGGGCAGGAGTCAGCCCCTATACGTCTGCTTTCGCATTCGCAGAGACCTGTGTTTTTGTTAAACAGTCGCTTGGGCCTATTTTGTGCCGCCTTCCTCAGCTTTCGTGGTAAACACTAGACCAAAGAAGGCACCCCTTCTCCCTAAGTTACGGGGTTAATTTGCCGAGTTCCTTAACAGGGATTCTCCCGTCGCCTTAGCATGCTCTGCCAGTCTACCTGTGTCGGTGTACGGTACGGGCACCTACGATCTACCTAGGGGCTTTTCTTGGCAGCGTGGAGTTGGTCACTTCGGCTCCGAAGAGCCTCGCATTCGCCTCTCGGCGTTACGTGTTGCGGATTTACCTACAACACCGCCTACCTGCTTAGACGCGCACATCCATCAGCGCGCTGACCTATCCTCCTGCGTCACCCCCTCGGCTCATGAGCCTGAGTTAACAATGCCGGCCCGCGGGTCTTTTCGCCGATCGCTACGTCGCGACTCAGTCGTGATCCGTAGATCACTCCTGTCGCCGCTCCTTGCGCTCGGACGAAAATTCCTCGCGGCTTCGCTTTTCAACGAAGCCGACACGGTTCACCCAGGTCCAAACGGTCGTCGGTGGTAGCAGAATATGAACTGCTTGTGCATCGCCTACGCTTCTCAGCCTCGGCTTAGCTCCCGACTCACCCTGAGACGATTGACGTTGCTCAGGAAACCTTAGACTTCCGGCGTGCGGGGTTTTCACCCGCATTTATCGCTACTTATACCTGCATTCGCACTTGTGGATCGTCCACACGTCCTCGCGGTCGTGCTTCGGCCTACGCCACAACGCTCCCCTACCGATTATTTTAGTAATCCCAAAGCTTCGGTTCGATGCTTGAGCCCCGTTGGATTTTCGGCGCCCCATCACTCGACTAGTGAGCTATTACGCACTCTTTCAAGGGTGGCTGCTTCTAAGCCAACCTCCTAGTTGTCTGAGCGACAGGACTTCCTTTACCACTGAGCATCGATTAGGGACCTTAGCTGTTGATCTGGGCTGTTTCCCTTTTGACCATGGAGCTTATCCCCCACAGTCTGACTGCTGCGCAGTACGCCGCGGTATTCGGAGTTTGATTGGGTTCGGTAGTCCGGTAAGACCCCTAGCCCTGTCAGTGCTCTACCCCCGCGGGTTAACACGCAACGCTAGTCCTAAAACTATTTCGGGGAGAACCAGCTATCTCCGAGTTCGATTGGCTTTTCACCCCTATCCACAGCTCATCCAATGTTTTTTCAACAACAACAGGTTCGGGCCTCCACGTGAGGTTAATCACGCTTCACCCTGGCCATGGATAGATCACTCGGTTTCGGGTCTACTGCAACGGACGAACGCCCTATTCAGACTCGCTTTCGCTACGGCTCCGGCTCAACACCTTAACCAAGCCCGTTACAAGTAACTCGCAGGTTCATTCTTCAATAGGCACGCGATTAGCCTTGCTTACGCATGGGCCTTTCACGGTTTGTAGGCACGCGGTTTCATGTTCTATTTCACTCCCCTCCCGGGGTTCTTTTCACCTTTCCCTCACGGTACTGGTACGCTATCGGTTTCCACAGAATATTTAGCCTTGGAAGATGGTCCTCCCAGCTTCAAACGGGGTTTCCCGTGCCCCGTCCTACTCACGAACAGCTCCGCGAGATCGAACGCTTTTGTCTACAGGACTTTCACCTTCTATGGTGCGGCTTTCCAGCCGGCTTCTACTAGCGATCGATTTTTTGACTCGCGTCCGGAGATTCGGCTCCGAAACGGCTGTCGTACAACCCCGCTCATGCAACGCCCGAATGCTTGCACATAAGCGGTTTAGGCTCTTCCCTGTTCGCTCGCCACTACTAGGGGAATCTCGGTTGATGTCTGTTCCTCCGGCTACTTAGATGTTTCAGTTCACCGGGTGCGCTCACTCACGACTATTGAATTCATCGTGGTGTCCATGCCCATGACGGCATGGGGGTTGCCCCATTCGGATATCGCCGGATCATCGCTTCTTAGCAGCTCCCCGACGCTTTTCGCAGCTTGGCGCGTCCTTCGTCGCCTGTGGAACCAAGGTATCCACCTGCATGCCCTTATTAACTTTGACTAACGCAAAATTGCACCCCCATCTCTAGCACAGTACGACGATTGTCATCCTGAGCTTGTCGAAGGAGGCCGCTTTCTCTGTGTCGCCGTTTGCGACACATGAAAGTTCTTCTCTATACAGTTTTCAAGGAACGTTTGAGGTACATTCCCTCAAAACTGAACAGTACAGCGCACGCGACGCCTTTATGCCTCCGGCCATACGATCGAGATGATCGATAGACTCCTCGGCATCGAAGCTTTAAGTCTGTGGTCGACTTAGAATGTACGCCGGCGCGATCGCGTAAACGCGATCCGACGGCACGTACTCCTTAGAAAGGAGGTGATCCAGCCGCACCTTCCGATACGGCTACCTTGTTACGACTTCGTCCCCCTTACCTAGCATACCTTAGACGCCTTGCTCCTTGCGGTTGCACGGGCGGCTTCGGGTACACTAAACTCAGGTGACGTGACGGGCGGTGTGTACAAGGCCCGGGAACGTATTCACCGCAGCGTAGCTGATCTACGGTTACTAGCGATTCCGACTTCATGAAGGCGAGTTGCAGCCTTCAATCCGAACTGAGAGAGGGTTTGTGAGATTAGCTTGCCCTCGCGGGTTCGCGACTCGTTGTCCCCCCCATTGTAGCACGTGTGTAGCCCGGGACGTAAGGGCCATGCTGACTTGACGTCATCCCCACCTTCCTCCGGCTTGTCACCGGCGGTCCCGCGTGAGAGATCTTGCGACCAACACACGGCAAGGGTTGCGCTCGTTGCGGGACTTAACCCAACACCTCACGGCACGAGCTGACGACAGCCATGCAGCACCTGTCTCTGCGTCCGGTTGCCCGGAAACCTAGTCTCCTAGGATAGCGCAGGATGTCAAGCCCCGGTAAGGTTCTTCGCGTTGCGTCGAATTAAACCACATGCTCCACCGCTTGTGCGGGCCCCCGTCAATTCCTTTGAGTTTTAACCTTGCGGCCGTACTCCCCAGGCGGGACACTTATTGTGTTAACTGCGGCACAGATGGAGTCGATACCACCTACACCTAGTGTCCATCGTTTACGGCTAGGACTACCGGGGTATCTAATCCCGTTTGCTCCCCTAGCTTTCGCTCCTCAGTGTCAGGTTAGCCCCAGATGATCGCCTTCGCCACTGGTGTTCCTCCCGATATCTACGCATTTCACCGCTACACCGGGAATTCCATCATCCTCTAACTACCTCAAGATCGACAGTTTCCACACGGATTCCCGAGTTGAGCCCGGGTCTTTGCTTGCGGACTTGTCAATCCACCTACGAGCGCTTTACGCCCAATAATTCCGGACAACGCTTGCCCCCTACGTCTTACCGCGGCTGCTGGCACGTAGTTAGCCGGGGCTTCCTCCAAGGGTACCGTCAATATCGTCCCCTTCGACAGTGGTTTACGACCCGAAGGCCTTCATCCCACACGCGGCGTCGCTCCGTCAGGCTTTCGCCCATTGCGGAAAATTCCTCACTGCTGCCTCCCGTAGGAGTCTGGACCGTGTCTCAGTTCCAGTGTGGCTGGTCGCTCTCTCAAGCCAGCTACCCATCGGAGTCTTGGTAGGCCGTTACCCCACCAACTAACTAATGGGACGCAGTCCCCTCTTTGTGCGGATTGCTCCTTTCATCGCCTAGGGATGCCCCAGAGCGATCGTATGCGGTATTAGCTAACCTTTCGGCTAGTTATCCCCCACACAAAGGCAAGTTGACCACGTGTTACTCACCCGTCTGCCACTAGGTATTGCTACCTCGTTCGACTTGCATGTGTTAGGCACGCCGCCAGCGTTAGTCCTGAGCCAGGATCAAACTCTCCATAAAAAACTATGGAGCCTTTGAAACGGGCTCTCAAACTCTATGATTTGTACGAGTTCTCTCGACCGAAACGGTCGGAGACCCACAGACTTTTGCGCTTGCTGTACTGTTCAGTTTTCAAGGAGCGTACCGATACCCGAAGCAACCCTAGGAGCCAGTCTACCGACCGCGCCCGGGCGCCAAACGCCAAAAACGCTACGGGTGAGCCCGATCGACTTCCGTCCACCAGGCACGACGGCTATCATATCGCCGCCAATATGGCGTGTCAAGGAATGGTCCGACACGCTTTCCGGCCGCCAAAGCGACCGGGACTAAAGACTAGAACGTGACCGCCGCCCAAATAGTTGCACCCGAGCCCCCGCCACCCTAAAAAAGGAACCCCTCCGATGCTTTTTGACCACCTCGACCTGCGGGTCCGCGACCTCGCCAAGACGCGGCCGCTCTACGACGCCCTGCTCCCGGCCATGGGCTATTCGCACCTGGTGACCGGGCAGGACTCGATCTGCTACTACCGCCCCGGGACCGAACGGCAGTCGGCCTTCTTCGGACTCGAGCTCGACCCGGGCCACCGCCCGAACGCGACGAGGGTCGCCCTGCGAGCCTCGAGCCGGGCCGAGGTGGATCGCCTGGCCGCGGTCGCCCGGGAGGCCGGGGCCGCCGCGTTCGAGCCGGCCCAACTCTGCGAAGAGTACACGCCGATTTACTATGCGGCGTTCTTCGAAGACGCCGACGGAAACAAACTCGAGATCTGCTACCGCGAAACACCCTGACACGCAAATTGAGGCTGACGCGGAGCGGCGCACCTCAGACGAGGACCGTCTGCGCGAGCGCCGGAGCCTGGATGGCGAGAGGCGCGAGGCAGCGAGTAGGAGCGCGACACGAGGTCGCGCGACGAACGTGTCCGAGTCTGAGGTGAGCCGCCCGCGTCGGCCTAGACTTTGCGCGACATTGTTTTGGCTTGCATGAAGAGCAGCAGGTAGTCGCGCCCGCCGGCTTTACTGTCCGTGCCCGACATGTTGAATCCGCCGAACGGGTGAACGCCGACCATCGCGCCCGTGCTCTTGCGATTGAAGTAGAGGTTGCCGACGAAGAAGTCGCGGCGCGCCCGTTCGATCTTCTTCTCGTCCGACGTGTAGAGCGAGCCCGTTAAGCCGAATTCCGTATTGTTCGCGATCGCGAGCGCGTCCTCAAAATCTTTCGCTTTGATGACCGCGAGCACCGGCCCGAAGATCTCCTCTTGCGCGATCGTCGCGGTCGGCGAGACGTCGGCGATGACGGTCGGTTCGATGAAGTAGCCGTCGCCGCCGGCGCGGTTGCCTCCGGCGATCAGCCTGCCTTCGGTCTTGCCGGTTTCGATGTAGCCGAGGATCGATCGGAGTGCGGCTTCGTTGACGACCGGGCCCATGAAGTTCGAAGGGTCGCTGGGATCGCCGACCGTGAGCGTGCCGACGCGTCGTTTCAGCTTCTCCACGAACTCGTCGTAGACGCTCGCCTCGACGACCGCGCGCGAGCACGCCGAGCACTTCTGCCCTTGGAAACCGAACGCCGACATCGCGACGCCCTCGACCGCCGCGTCCACGTCCGCGTCGGCGGCGACGACGATCGAATCTTTTCCGCCCATCTCCGCGACGACGCGCTTGATCCATTTTTGGCCGGGTTGCGGCTTCGCGGCGAGCTCGTTGATCCGCAGCCCCACTTCCTTCGATCCCGTGAACGAGATGAAGCGGATCTGCGGATGGCTCACGATGAGATCGCCGATCTCGCTTCCCGAGCCGGGAACGAAGTTGACGACGCCGGGCGGTATGCCGATCTCGTGTAAGAGATCGACGAACCACGCCGCGATGATCGCCGAGTCGCTCGACGGCTTCAGCACGACCGTGTTGCCGCAGACGATCGCGGCGGCCGTCATGCCCATCATGATCGCGCCGGCGAAATTCCACGGCGGAATGACCGCGCCGACGCCGAGCGGGATGTAGACCAACTCGTTCTGCTCGCCGGCCATCGGGACGACCGGCTGCGGCTGCGCGTAGCGCAGTGCTTCGCGTGCGTAGAACTCGAGGAAGTCTATCGCCTCGGCGATGTCGCCGTCGGCCTCGACCCAACTCTTGCCCACTTCGTAGACGAGCAGCGCGTCGTAGTCTAAACGGCGCGCGCGCAGCAGTTCCGCTGCCTTGAAGATATACTCCGCACGTTCGGGCAGCGTCAGGCGCCGCCACGATTCGAAGGCGCGCGCCGCCGCCGCAATCGCTTCGGCGGCCTGCTCCTTCGATGCGGCGCTCGTCACGCCGATCGTCTCGGTGGGATTGGCGGGATTGAGCGAACGGATTCGCTTCTCCGTCTCGATCTTTCGGCCGTCGATCACCAACGGGTAGTGTTTGCCGAGTCTGCCTTTGACGGCCGCGAGCGCCGCGCGCATCGCGGCGGCGTCGGCCGGATCCTTGAAATCTTTGATTCGCTCGTTCTGGAAGGGCGCGACCTCGCGGGGCGGTTGCATCGTCGTCGTCATGCCTCTATACTACCAGGCCGTCGCGCCCGCGCCTTGTACTTGGAGCGGGCTCGGCCCGCTCCGGAACGAAGGCTGCCCCATGACGCAGCTCTACGCCGTCGCCGTCGCCGCCTTTTTCCTCGGCGTCGGCATGGCGGGTGAGCCGTTCGCGCCGCTGCACGCCTTGCTTGCCGTCGCGGTTCTGTTGCTCATCGCCGCGGCGCTCGACCGCCGGGCGACGCCTTTGATCGTCTTTCTCTTTGGGGTCGCGGGCGTGTTGTTGACCTGCTACTTTCAGCACGCCGAGATCTACCCGGGGAGCGGCGTCGTCGGCGTGGGGCTCGGCGGACTGGCCGCATCCTCGCTCGGCCGCCGCCACGCGCCGGCCTTCATTGCGATCCTGGGAACGCTGGTCGGCGCCGGCCTCTACTTCCTCTTATAAAGGAACGGGACGGAGCGTCAGGTCGGCGTCGGCGACGTCGACGGCGTAATCGAAGGGGTCGGCACCGGAGCCGGACCGACCGTGACGGCGGATCCCGACGCGTCGTGCGCGATCGTCACGTTCTTCCCCGACGCGCCCGGATCGAAGGTTATCGTGCGCCTGTACCGGCCGTTGCGGTTCGCGCGCTGCTGTCCCGGATTCCACGTGTCGTCGAGCGCGCTGATCGTCACGTTGCGGCGCGTCACCGATATCTCCGTATTTCGAGCCCCGATGAAAACGTTTCCGCCGCTCGACTGCGCGACGCCGCCGCCGAAGTCGATCGCGCCGCGAATCGGCACCGGAACGATCGGAGCGATCGTATCCTCATACGCGTAGCGGCTTCGCTCGAACACCTCCTGGTTTGCCGTCACGCTGACGCTTCCGTCGGTGAGGATGTCGACGCCTTTCGCCGCAATGGAGCTGTCGCCGTTCGCGTGATTGAGCGTTATCGAGGGGCCGGTCGCGTACGGCGAAGCGGTCGCCACCGGCACGGAGAGGGCGCCGATGCCGAAAGCGTTGCCGTGGACGACGCACGAGTTGCACGTCAGCGTTCCACCCGCGTCGAGAATCCCGCCGGCATTGCTCGCCGCCGGCGCTACCGCGACGCCGAACGTGGCGAACGTAACGCTGAGCGTTCCCATGTTGTCGAGCGAGACGTAGGTCGCGCTGCCCGGCAGGCTCAACTTCGCGTCGCCGACGTACACGTCGTTGAGCGTAACGCCCGCCGCGTTCTCGATTTCGAGCGTAGCGTACGCGCTGCGTGCCGGCGCGTTGACGATATGCTCGTAGAGCGTGTCCTCGCCGCTGCCGTCGATGAAGGTTCCGTTGCGCAAGCCCCTGCCGTAGCTCGTGCCGTCGATCGTGACGCTCGTCGGGATGACGATCGGAAACTTCTCGCCCTTCGCCGCGTTGTAATCCCCGCTCGAGAGATAGATCGTCACGCCGCCGGGCGAGAGCGCCTTCGATGACGCCAGCGTGTCGACGGCTTTCGTCATCGTCTTATACGGCTTCTGAATCGAACCGTTGCCGGTGGAGTCGCTCCCGGTATTCGGGTCGACGTAGATCGAGGAGATCGGCTCGATCGTCGGCGTAACCGGGCCGGGCTGCCCCCAGCGGGTGCACGCGCCCAAGACGCCCGCGGCGGCGACCGTCGCGACGGCCAGGAAGAAGAGACGTGCGAACCAGCGACTCTGCATCGCGCCACCCCTTTGCCGCGTCGCGGCTCGGAACCTCGGGGAGTACCGCTCCACGCTCCGGAAGAGATGAAACGATGGTTAGGCTACCGGTGCGTTCGATCGTCGGCGCGATCGCTGCAGCGGCCGCTCGCTGGAGCGATGCGAAATTTCCGCCGCGCGCGCGAGCGAGCGACGGCGTCGCGGCGCGAACCGGATACTCGCGGCCGGCCGTCGACCACGCGCTCGACCTCCTCTTCGGCGCGCTGCGTGCCGACGCGATCGAATCGGTCATATCCGACGAACTCGGCAGCCTCGACGCGCTCGACGGCTTCGTCTCGAAAGGCGGCCGCCCGCCGGCTTACGCGCGGCCGCTCGGCCGAGTTTGCATCGTCTCGAGCCGAACGACGATCGGCGTCGCCCTCGTCCCCGCCGTTTTCGCGCTCTGCGCGAAATGCGACGTGCTCGTGAAGGATCGCGAAGACGCACTTGTCGCCGCGTTCTTCGCGACCCTCGCGCAGGAGTGCGGTGACCTCGGCGAAGCGGCGCGCGCGCACGCCTGGCGTGGTGAGAGCGAAGCGGCGGCGCTGGCAGCCTTCGACGCCGTCGTTGCCTTCGGCACCGACGAGAGACTCGCCGAGATCGCTCGAGGCTTGCCGTTCGCGACGCGATTCATACCGTACGGCTCGAAGGCGAGCGTCGGGTATATCGCACGCGAGTCGCTCGCCGATGAGAGGGCGGCGCAAAGCATCGGCCGCGGAGCGGCGCGCGATCTCGTCCTCTACGAGAGCGAAGGTTGTCTCTCGCTCCACGCGCTCTTCGTCGAACGCGGCGGAGCGATCTCGCCGGAGCGCTTCGCGGAGATCTTCGCCGCCGAAGTCCGTGCCGCCGCGATTGAATTCCCAGTTGGGGAGAACGACGCGTGCGCGGCATCTCGGCGCGCGGCCGCACGCGATCTCGCGACGTACCGCTCGGGCGGCAAACGCGTCTACTCAAACCCGCCTGCCGGCTATCTCGCCGTCGTCGACCCGCCGCTCGATCGGCCGCCGCTCTTTCTGCCTTTGGCGATCGGCGTTCACACGGTTTCGAGCCCGCACGAGGCCGAGCATTATCTCAGCCGTCACGCGATCGCGGTCGAGGCGCTCGCGGTAAGCGAGCGACGCCAAGACCTCCTCGATCTCGCCGTCACCGTCGGCGCCGCACGCGTCGCGGCGTTCGGCGCGCTGCAGGCACCGGTGCTCGGCGGCTTCCACGGCGGGCGTCCGCGCATCGCCGAGTTCGTTCGCTGGATTGCCGACGAGACGTGAGCGCCGCCCGAACGCGCAGCGCGGAACTCGCTGCCGCTCTGCGACGATACGAGCAGCGTAACGTCACGTTCCTCGGAGAGGACTTCCCGATCTTCTGGGAATCGGCTCGCGGCGCCGTGGTGACCGATGCCGATCGCAACGAGTACATTGACTGTACCGCCGCGTTCGGTGTCGCCAACGCGGGACACTCCAATCCGCGCATCGCCGCCGCGGTCGCTTCGCAGGCCGGCCGTCTCACGCACGGCATGGGAGACGTGCATCCGACCGAGATTCGCGTCCGTCTCTTCGAACGGCTCGCGCAGATCGTGCCGAAGGAGCTCGAGCGCTTCTTCCTCGCGACGACGGGATCGGAGGCGATCGAGGCGGCGCTGAAGACCGCGCTGCTCGCCACGCGCAAGCATCGCTTCGCCGCGTTCCGTGGAGGATACCACGGACTATCGTTCGGCGCGCTCGCGGTCGCCGGCATCGAGCGGTTTCGCAAGCCGTTCGCGCACGCGCTGGGGCACGAGCCGCTCCTGCTCGATTTTCCTCACGAGGGCGAAGGCATCGATGCGTCGGGCGCTGCCTTCGATACCGATCGAGCGCTCGCAGGCCACGACGGCGACCTCGCCGCGATCGTCGTCGAACCGATCCAAGGGCGAGCCGGCGCGATCGTACCGCCGCCGGGGTATCTCCGCGAGCTGCGCAGGATCTGCGACGAGCGAAAGGCGCTGCTGATCGTCGATGAGATTTTCACCGGCTTCGGGCGTACCGGGCGCTGGTTCGCGATGGAGCGCGACGAGGTCGTTCCCGATATTCTCTGCATCGGTAAGGCGCTGGGTTCCGGCGTGCCGGTCAGCGCTGCGATCGGGCGCGCCAAGGTAATGGATGCATGGCCGCTCTCCACGGGAGAGGCGCTCCATACTTCGACCTACCTCGGTAATCCGCTCGGGTGCGCTGCCGCGATCGCGACGATCGACGAGCTGCAACGCCACGACCTGCCGCAGCGAGCGAATCGTCTCGGCAAGACGATTCGCTCGCGCCTCCAGGCGCTGCGTTCGCATCGCGTCGTAACCGACGTGCGCGGCCGCGGGCTGCTGCGCGCGGTCCAGTTCGATCGCGCCGACCGCGCGGAGCGCATCGTGCGGCTGGCGCTGAAGAACGGCGTCATCTTTCTCCAATCGGGAGTCGACGGCAACGTCGTGACGATCTCGCCTCCGCTCGTTATCGAGGAGGCGCAATTGGCTCGGGCGATCGACGTTCTCGAAAACGCCATTGAGGAGGCTTCGTGACGAAGTATCGAATCGGCATCGCCGGCGCCGGCTTCGGCGTTGCAGCCCATCTGCCGGCGCTGCGGAATCATCCGCGCTTCGAGGTCGTCGCGCTCGCCTCGCCGTCGAGCGCGCAGGAGCGGGCCCGCGAGGCGGGCATCGCAGCCTTTCGGTCCTGTGCCGAGATGGTCGCGGCGTGCGATCTCGACGCGGTCACCGTCGCGTCGCCGCCGTTCGCACATCGCGACGACGTTCTCGCGGCGCTCGCCGCCGGCAAGCACGTCCTCTGCGAGAAGCCCTTCGCGCTGCGCCTCGATGACGCGCGCGAGATGGTCGCCGCCGCGGAGGCAGCCGGCACCGCTTGCGGCGTCGCGCACGAGTTTCGCTTCGTGCCCCAGGCGCAGGCGCTCAAGGAGCTCGCCGTCAACGGCCACCTCGACCCGCTGCGGAACGTCGAGATCACGCTGCTGCGCAGCAATCTTCGACGTCACGAACGCCGCCCGCGAAGCTGGTGGTTCGAGCGCGAGCGTGGCGGCGGCCTGACGGGAGCGGTGGTGTCGCACATGGTCGATCAGGCGAACTGGCTGGCCGGACGTCCGCCGGTGCGGGCGATGGGGTTTCGCAGAACCGCAAATCCGCAGCGCCTCGACGAAGCGGGTTCGTTCGTTTCCAGCGCCGACGACGGCGCGTTCGCTCTCCTCGACTACGGAGAGGGCTTAGCGGCCCGCATCGCCGCGGACGCAACCGCCGCGGTCGAATCGTACACGTGCGCCCTGCACGGCGAGAAGCGCACGGCGGTCGCGAGCGGGCCGACGATCGCGGATCTCACGCTCTATACGATCGACGGCGACGGCACCGACGAGCTGGTCTGCAAGCCGTTGCCGTACGCCGCCTTCGCCCGCATCAATCCGAACGTTCCGCTTCTAATGGAACTCTACGACGAGTTCGTCAAAAAAATCGAAGGCCGGGAGAACGAGCTCCCGACCTTCGGCGAGGCCCTCGCTACGCAAGAGACGCTCGCCGCGGTCGGGTACGAGCACTAGCCCGTTCAATTCGACGATGCGGGGTCGAGTTGCAGATCGTAGATTTGCGTCTGATCGGCCGAGACCGAGTATCCTGAGACGGATCGCGTATCGTAGCCCGGCTTCATTGCCGTCAGCGTGTAGTTATCCGGCTGCAGTGCGAATGCGACGTAACGGCCGTGCGCGTCCGTCGTCGTCGTCACTTCTTGCGCGCCGGACTTGATCTCGATGCTCGCGCCGGCGATCGGCGACCCGGTTTTCGCGTCCGTAAGCGTACCGGAGATATTTCCGCTCGTACCGGCCATCGCCCAGCTTGCCTGACTCAGGAACGCGCCAAGCAGTCCCAGGGTGGCGAGCGCCGTGCGAACGTTTAATCGTTTCATTATGGTCAACCTCAACTTTTGGAGACGTGCGTTTGTTGCTCCACGTCGAGAGTGCCATGCCGAGTTGAGACCCGCCATAGAAAAGGCCTCAAAAAGTTCTCATGTTCGAGCTTTGATTATCGTGCGCGCGCCAGATGCTGCCAGAGCATGCCCAGCGCGATCGTCGTCGCGCGCGAGACGATCGCTTCGCGCCCGCCGGATAGCAAAAATCGAAGCGCTCGGCAGGTTCCGCCGCGATCGTCGAGCGCGAACCAAACGAGCCCGACCGGTTTCTCGGGCGTGGCGCCGCTCGGACCGGCGATGCCGGTCGTAGCGATCGCGAGATCGGCGCCGAGACGGATCCGTGCGCCGCGCGCCATCTCTCGAGCGGTCTCTTCGCTCACCGCACCGCTGCGATCGATCGTGGCGGCGGCGACGCCGAGCTGTTCGATCTTCACCGCGTTCGCGTAGGCGACGATGCCGCCGGCGAAGCTCTTGGACGCGCCGGGGACGCTCGTCAGCGCCGCGGCAAGACGTCCGCCCGTGCACGACTCCGCGACCGCGAGCATCTGTCCTCTCGCTTGAAGGAGCGCGTGGACCGCGCTCGCCGGCGTATCGTCGTCGAAGCCGAAGACGTGGCCGGCCAGGCGTTCGAGAATCTCGCGCTGCACGGGAGCGATCATTGCCTGCGCCGCTGCCAACGACGCGGCCTTCGCCATGATCTTCACGTCGGCTCGGTAGTCGTGCGCCAGCACCGCGATCTTCGGATTCTCGCCCTCGCGAAAGATGTCGGCGATACGATGGTCGATCTCCGACTCGCCGAGGCCGATGGTGTGGAGCACGCGGGTCGCGATCGTCGCGTTCGTCCCCAACCGTTCGCGCAAGAAGGGCAGCACCTGCTCGACCAGCATCGGCTTCATCTCGCGCGGAACGCCCGGCATGCAAGCGACGAACTTCCCGTCGGAGGCGAACGCGATGAATCCCGGCGCGGTTCCGTTCGGATTCGGAAGCGCGCGACTGCCCCGCGGAAGATCGGCCTGCTTGCGATTGTTCGGGCGCATCGCGCGCCCCATCGCCGCAAAGGCCGCTTCCATCTGCGCGAGCGCCGGCTCGTAGGTTTCGACGTCGAGATCGAGCGCATCGCAGAGCGCCTCTTTCGTGAGGTCGTCGACGGTCGGGCCGAGACCGCCGGTCGTAATCACGCCGTCCGCGTGCGAGAGCGCCCGGCGGAGGAGCGCCGCTATGCGCTCGCGGTTGTCGCCGACCGCATGCGTCGCGTGCACGTCGATGCCGTTCTCCGCGAGGCGCTGCGCCACGAACGGGGTGTTCGTATCGACGAGTTGGCCGAGCAGCAGTTCGGTGCCGACCGCGATCAGCTCAACGCTCGGCATCTCCCTCGAACCACTCCGGATACTCGAACCGAACCTCGGCCCGGAATCCGCGCGCAGCTTCGATCATCGCCTCGCGCCGGATCGGCGAATCCTGCGGCGCGGGGTGGGCTGCGCGCTCCTTCTCGCGCCGTTCGGCCAGCACGGCGATGAAACGCGCGAAACGCTCGTCCATCGCGCGCTGTAGGGCGTTCTTCAACGCCTTGCCCACGCGAGGCGCGAGGCCGGCCGTCGAGATCGCGACGCGCACCGGGCCCGCCTTCGCGATCGCGGCCATCGCGACGAAACCGTAGCGCGGCTGGTCGATGCAGCAGAGGAGAAACCGATGGCGATCGGCGAGCGCGCGCAGCCGCGCCGAGAGCGCGGCGTCCTGCGGGGTCGAGATCACGAAGAACGCGTCGGCGACGTCCTCGTCGCGCAGCGTCGCGGCGTCGTAGATGCGCTCGACCCGCGCGCCGGCCTCTTCGAGTGCCGCCGACTTTTCGATCGCTTCGCGATCCTCGGCGCCGCCGATGACGACGCAGCGTCGCTCCTCCAGGTTCAGGCTGACGGGAAAGAACGCTCTGCGCACGCCGTTAGTAGTCGACGGGACGGAGGTAGAACTCGTTGATCGCCGTGTTCGTCAGCATCGCGGTCGTCGGCAGGTGGCGCTTCCAGTGCGTCGCATCGAGGCGCCGGCGAACGAGCGCGACGTCCGCGGCGGAGAAGCCCCGCTCGACGAGCTGCGCGTCGCCGTATCCGAGCAACAGACGCGAAAGGATCGCGTCGGCGCGGGCGTAGCTGATCCCGAGGTCGGCCTCGTCGGTCTGATCGGCCTGCAGATCTGCGGTCGGCGCCTTCTCGATCAACCGCGGCGGAACGCCAAGATATCTCGCCAGCTCCCAGACCTGGCTCTTGAAGAGGTCTCCGAGCGGATTGAGCGGCGGCGTGTCGTCGGCATGCCACGTGAAGTATCCGAGGAGCCGTTCCGTCTTGTTCCCCGTCCCGATCGGAAGCGCGTCGAGCTTCGCCGATTGATCGAAGAGCACGACCATGCGAACGCGAGCCATCACGTTGCCGCGACGGCGCGCGTCGGCGTCCGGCTCGAACTGCAGGTAACCGTCCACGGCGGCGCTGATCTCGATCGTCCGGCACGGGATCCGGAGCGCGTCCACGACGAGCTGCGCGTCGCTCAGACTCGACGGATGCGACGACTCGTACGGAAGGCGAAACGCATAGACGTTCTCGTTCCCGAGAGCGCGAGCGCAGAGAAACGCCGTGACGGCGGAATCCACGCCGCCCGATAGGCCGACGACGGCGCGCCGCACCCCCCGCCGCTCGACGAGCTCGTCCTGCAGAAAGGCGACGAGCCACTCGGCGGCGACCGGCGCGTCGATTCGCGGAGGTGACGGCGGCGCGACGACGGGCTCAACGATCGGCAGCATCGCGTCCTCCCCGCGGAAGCGGCAGCTCTTCGTCGAGGAGCAGATCCGGCAGCGCCGCCCCGAGATCGCCGAGCAGCGGGAGCGAGGCCCGCGCGAGGTCGATCTCGGCCAGATCGAGATCCGCGCGCACGATGCACGAACGCGCCGCCGGCGCCTCGACGAGCATCCGACCGCGCGGATCGACGACGCACGAGGAGCCGCTCATGCCCTTGCCGCCCTCGAAGCCGGTCAACCCCGCATAGATGACGAAGATGCCGTGCTCGCGCGCGGCGCCTCGCAGCGCCTCGCGCCAGTTCGCGATGCTCTCGAGCTCGCCCGCACCCTCGTCTTCGATGCCGCGCCCGGGCGATGCGCTCGGCACGATGACGATGCGCGCTCCTTTGATCGCCGCCAAAGCGGGCACGATCGCGTGGCACGCGTCCTCGCAGATCAAGATCGCCATTCGGCCGAAACGCGTTTCGAAGACGCCGAGTCTGCGGCCGCGCGAGAGAAAACGCTCCTCGTCGAACACGCCGTAGGTCGGCAAGAACATCTTCCGGTGGCGGTGCAGGATACGCTCGCCCTTCGGCTCGACGTGCAGGTAGATCGCGCTGTTGTAGTACGTGCCGCCGTCGTTCTCGAAGAAGCCCGCGACGATATCCACCCGACGCTCGCCGCACGCCCCGCGCCACGCGAGGGCGAGGTCGCGAGCGAACGCGTCGGCCGAGAGCGCGAGGTCGTAGACCGCGCCTTCGAGGAAGTAGCCGGTCAGCGCCGCTTCGGGAAGCACGATCAAGTCCGGCGGATCCTCGCAGAGCTGCGCGAACGCTCGCTTCGCCTCGTCGAGGTTCTTCGCGTACTGGCCCTTTGCGGGCTTCGTCTGCACCAGCGCGACGCGCAGGTGCAGCGGGTTCTCACTCACCGGATACGCTCGTCGCCATCTCCATCTGGTCGTCGCCGGGCGCCCTTCTTCCGAGCTTGTCGGCGCACTCCTCGGCCGGATAGGTCCAGATCTCGGCCAGCGTCGGATGGAGATGCGGAATTCGCATGAACTCGTCGACCGTCGCGCCGTAGCGCATCGCGACGACGACCTCGTGGATCAACTCCGACCCCTGCGGGCCCAAGACCGCCGCCCCGAGTATCTTCCCGGTCTCCGGATCGGCCATCATCTTGACGAAGCCTTTCGTCTTGCCCAGGCATTGCGCTTTGCCGTGCTCCGCAAAGTCGTAGCGCCCGCGGACGTAGGGAATCGAACGCGCGTGCAGCTCCTTCTCCGAGAGCCCGACGGCGGCGAACTGCGGCTCGGAGAAGACCGTGTGCGCCGCGACCAGCGAGTAATCCGCCGGCTCTCCGGCCGCTAGGCACGCGTTGCGCGCGGCAACCTCACCTTGATAGATCGCGACGTGGACGAGCATGTACGCGCCGGTCACGTCGCCGGCGGCGAAGACGTTCGGGTTGCTCGTGCGCAGTTGCGCGTCGACGGCGATGCCGCCCCCCGGATCGAGGGCGACGCCGGCCTTGTCGAGATCGAGACCGGCGACGTTCGGCGTTCGGCCGAGCGCATAGAAGATCTCCTCGGCCGCCGCTTCCCGCTCCTCGCCGCCGTGCAGATATCGAACGACCTTCTCGCTCTCGCGGCGATGCGCGCCGATCAACGAGGCGTGCGCGACGACCTCGATGCCCTCTTCGCGGAAGTAGCCCGTCAGCGCGTCACCGATGTCGTCGTCGCTCTGCGTCAGAAGATGTCCGCTGCGAATCAGCATCGTCGTGCGCGCCCCCATGCGCGAGAGAAATTGACCGAGCTCGCAAGCCGTGTATCCGCCGCCGAGCACGACGACCGATTTCGGGATCGCCTCTAGCTCCAGGGCGGCGTCGCTGTCGATGTAGCCGGCCTCGTCGAGGCCCGGCACCGCGTTCGGCTCGATGACGCTCCCGGTAGCGATGACGAACTTCGACGCTTCGAGAACGTCGTCGCCCGCCGCGACGCGATCGGGGGAGAGGAAGTGCGCCGGACCGCGATAGAGCGGAAACGCGTCGATGCCTTCGATCCGGTAATCGGCGAACTCTTTCACGAGGGCGCGCTTGCGTGCGGCGATGAACGGCATGTCGGCGCTGAGACCGCGCGCTTCGATGCCCAGCGCGAGCGCCTCCCGCGCGTCGGCGAGCGCGTCGCTCGAGGCTAAGAGGGTCTTGCTCGGCATGCAGCCGCGCAGAATGCATAGCCCGCCGAGCGGGCCGGGATCGACGAGCGCGACGTCGCAGCCGACCGTCCGCGCGGTGCGTGCCGCGGCATAGCCGGCCGAGCCCGCCCCGACGACGACGACGTCGTAGCGATGGAGCATCAACGCCCGGACGGGCGCGCGCCGAGTCGGTGCGTCGATTCTATAAAGCGCACCGTTCCGCTTGAATGGACGAGAATCGAGTGCGTGCGCGCCTGGTTTCCGAAGAAGCGCACGCCGCGAACGAGATCGCCGTCGGTGATGCCCGTCGCACAGAAGATCACGTCGTTGCCGCGCACGAGATCGCCGAGCTCGAGCACTTTATTGAGATCGCCGAAGCCCATGTCGACGGCCCGCTTTGCCTCGATCTCGTTGCGAGGCTGCAGGCGTCCCATGAAGTTGCCGCCGAGGCACTTGATCGCGGCCGCGGCGAGCACGCCTTCGGGTGCGCCGCCGGTTCCCATCGCGACGTGAATTCCCGTCGAGTCGATCGCCGTCGCGATGCACGCATCGACGTCGCCGTCGGAGATGAGGCGAATCCGCGCGCCGGCCTCTCGGACGTCGCGGATCAGATCGGCGTGACGCGGGCGATCGAGGATCACGACGCAGACGTCGTTGATCGGCTTCTCCAACGCGTTGGCGACCGCTTCGAGATTCTCGCGAACCGGCGCGTCGATGTGGACGTACTGCGCCGCTCTCGCGCCGACCGCGAGCTTCTTCATGTAGGTGTCGGGCGCGTGCAGCAGGCCGCCGCGCTCGGCGATCGCCATGACCGCGATCGAGTTCGGCAGGCCGTTCGCGACGAGGTTCGTCCCTTCGACCGGATCGACGGCAATGTCGACCTCTTTGCCGCCGGCGCCGACCTGCTCGCCGATGTAGAGCATCGGCGCTTCGTCGCGCTCCCCTTCGCCGATGACGATGAGCCCGGCAATCTCCAACTCGCCGAGCGACTCGCGCATCTTCTCGACGGCCGCGGCGTCGGCGGCATCGCGCTCCCCGCGCCCCATCCAACGCGACGCGGCGAGCGCCGCGCTCTCGGTCACTTTGACGTAGTCGAGCGAGTGCACGGGATGGTCCAGCACGGCACGCATCATCGACCGTGCCATCGTCAGCGGCCCCTCATGACGGTAGAGCCTACAAGGGAAGCGGCTCTTTTCCTGTTAAAGAGTTGCGGCCGTGTTCGCCGAAACCCGCCTCACGCAACCCTCGAATTCGCGCCCGCTCTATCTCGGCGACCTCTTCGCCGCGGGATGGCCGGCGTTGCTGACGGTTGCGCTGGTCGGCGCGACGCTCGGCTTCTTTGCGTGGTACGCGGTCGTCGTGCCCGGACATCGGGGGCCGGTCGCCGAGATCGGGTTGCTGGCCGGCATCGCGCTCGGCGTCGTGGCGACGCTCGCCGCATGGACCGGTTACGCTCGGTACTTCTCGCGCCGCGCCGGGATCACGCTCGTGCGCTCGTTGCAGTACGATGCGCTGACGTGGCTCCCGTTTTTCCTCCTCTGGCTCACGTTCGTCTTGGCGCCGCAGCTCACGCACGGCGCGCGCCTCTTTCTCGTCGCGCTCACGCTCGCGTGCGTCGGCAAGGTGCTCGTCGCCGCGCGCTTCAACCAGACGGTCCGAGAAGTTCTCATCGATTTCGCCGCGACGCGTCTCGCGATCATCGTCATCGCGGAGCTCGCCGCGGCCATCATCGGACAGCGCGCCGGAAGCCACGTGCAGGAGTCGCGCCACGCACTGCTGGCCGTATGGGGGCGGTGGGACGCCGTCCACTACCTCAATATCGCGACGCAGGGATATCAAGGCTTCGACATGGCCTTCTTCCCGCTCTATCCCGCGCTCATCCGCATCGTCGGGTCGCTCGCGGGGAATCACCTGATCGCGGGGCTCTTGATCTCCAACGCGTCGTTCTTCTTCGGGCTCCTCTATCTCTACAAGCTGCTCGAGCACGAGTACGACCGCGCCGTCGCTCGCCGAGCGATCTTCTACGTCTCGATCTTCCCGACGTCCGTCTACTTCGCGGCCGTCTATACCGAGTCGCTCTTCTTCATGCTCACGGTCGCCTCGTTTTACTACATGCGCGGCCGTCACTGGTGGCTCGCCGGCATCTTCGGGTTCTTCGCGGCCCTCACGCGCGTCGAGGGCGTGCTGCTGCTCGTGCCCTTCGTCATCGAGTGGTCCGCGCAAGAGGAACGTCCGCGCGGCACGCGCGCCTATCTCGACCTCGCCGCCGGAACCTTGATTCCGCTCGGTCTCGCCGTCTACATGGCGTATCTCTGGGTGCTGCGCGCCGATCCGCTCTACTTCTCGCACGTCCAGGTCCACTGGAATCGAACGCTCGCCTGGCCGTGGGTCAGCGTCGCGAACGCCTTCGGCAAGATCGTCCATGCGACCGGAGGACAGGAGGTCGCGAATCAATCGCTCGAGATCGGCTTCACGATGCTGATGATCGCCGTCTTGCTCGCCGGCTGGCACAGCCTGCGTCCGTCGTACATCGCGTACATGGCGCTCTCGATCCTCGTCCCGATGTCCACGTCGAATCTTATGTCCATGCCGCGCTTCGCGCTCGTGCTCTTTCCGATGTTCGTCATCCTGGCGCGCTGGGGCGAGCGCTCGTGGGTCAACAACGTGATCCTGGCGTTCTCGTTGCCGCTGCTCGGGCTCTTCACGGTTCTCTTCGCCGATTGGTATTGGGTTGCGTAGAGGAGTCCGCCAATTCCTGAAATTCGGCATCGTCGGTGCTTCGGGAATGGTCGTGAACTTTCTCGTCGCACACGTTCTCGAGAAGACCACCGGGCTCTCGTGGTTCGCCGACTTCGCGATCGGGTTCATGGTCGGCGGCGTCTCCAACTACGTGCTCAATCGCATCTGGACGTTCGGCTCGCGGCGCAACCCGCTGCTGGAGGGGCTCCAGTTTCTAACCGTCTCGGCGATCGCGCTCGTCGCCGGCAAGCTCGTCTTCACGCTCGCCGAACGCACGGGCTTCCATCACTTTACGCTAACGTGGCTCGCGGCGACCCTCTCGGGCACCGTGATTAACTTCTTCCTCAACAAGTATTGGACGTTTCGACACCTGAATTGAACGGCCGGTATTGGCAGCTCTCGCTGCTCGCGGTGATGCTCCTCGCGCTGGCCCTCCGGCTCCACGCCGTCCACGCCCCGCTGCTCGACCATCCCGGCTGGCGTCAGGGCGACACGGCAACGATCGCGAGGAACTTCGCCCGGCTGCGCTACGATATCATGTATCCGCAGACGAGCTACAACGGACCGCCGCCGAACTACGTCGAGCTGGAGCTCCAGATCGTGCCGTTCGCGGCGGCCACGCTCTACAAGCTCTTCGGGATCCATCCGATCTTCGGCCGCCTCATCACGCTGGCGTTCAGTCTCGCAACGGTCCTGACGCTCGCCTACTTCGCGCGATGGCTCTTCGGAAGCGCGCTCGCCGGAGTTCTTGCGGCGTTCTTTTACGCGATCTTTCCCGGAAGCGTCTACTACGGGCGAACCTTCATGCCGGACTCGGCGATGGTCTTCTTGCTGACGGCGGCGCTCTACGCGACGGCGCGTTACGTCGCCGACGACGAGCGGATGTCGGCGCGCGGGCTTTTCGCGACGACGCTGCTCCTGACGCTGGCGTATCTGGCGAAGCCCGTCGCGGCGCTCGCCGTCGTCCCGGTCCTTGCGATGATCGTGCAACGGGCGATCGCGGGGCGCCCGCTTCGCTACGCCTACGCGGTTGTGCTGCTCGTGGTGCCGTTTCTTATCCTCGCCGCGTACGACCGGCGCATCGACTCCTACGCGCAGTGGCATTGGGCCAGCGGCATCACGCGGCTGCACGTGCTCCCGGCGCTGCGCGATTCGCTCGCGAGCCTTGCCGGCTTTACGAAAAAGTTCGAGCAGCTGCACCTCGTGGCCGGCATGTTCCGAACGACGATGATCGGCGGCGGAAGCGCGCTGCTCGCACTCGCCGGCTTTCTCGCGCTGCCGTGGCTCGGCGTCCGGAGCAGGCCGCTGCTCTGGGGGTGGCTCGCGGGAGGCCTGCTCTACGTCTACGTGGTCGTAACCGTCGAGCGCGTGGACTACTACATGCTCCCGCTGCTGCCGCTCTGCGCCCTCGTCATCGGCGGCGCGTTCGCGCACTATGCCGCGGTCGTGCGCGATGGTGACCTTGCGCCGGCCGCGCGCTACGCGCTGCTGGCGGCCGTACCGGTCGTCGCGATCGCGCTGATGCTCGCGAGCCGCGAGCCGGTCGCGGCCTACTACGGTTACAACAAAGAGGCCTATCGCAACGCCGTCTATCTCGACCGGCGCCTTGCGCCCGGCGCGCTCGTCGTCATCGCTCACTACGGGCCGGACGTGCAATATTACATCGACCGCTTCGGGTGGGAGGAGGACCCGGCGCTCTGGACGCCCTTCGACGAAGAGAGCGCGATCGCGAAAGGGGCGCGCTACTTCGTCTCGATCGAGGACGGGCGGCTGCGGCGCAACCTCGAGCTCTGCGCGTGGCTCGCGCGCTTCCCGCAGCTCGAGGACGCCGGCGCATGGCCGGTCTACGAGACCGAGCCCGCCAAGGTTGCGCCGGATGCCGACCGGTTCTGGCGCGCTTTCCGCGCCGCCGAACGCGCCGGTAAAGGACGCGCGTTCCTCGACGCGCGCGGCCTCTGCCGCGTCTAGGGTCCGATGCTCCCGAAACTGACGAGCAGCGCCTCGAAGGCCGCCGGATCGACGGCGATCGAGCCGCGGTACGGATAGTCGAGCGCGACGATCAGGAAGAGCACCAAACCGATCAATAGGCTCAGCCCGCCGACCATGAACGACTGCATGATCGTCCGCTCGAAGCCGAAGAGATACGTGAACGCGACCGTCACGATCGCTCCCACCAGGAGCACGAGCCACATGATGCCGTTGATGCCGTGCGCGTCCGCCACCAGCCGTTCGCGGCGATCCATCAGCGCCGTGTCCACAGCCGAGAGCATCTGCGCCTGAATGTTCGCCAATCGCATCGAGTCGACCGGCAGCGACCGAATCTTCGCGTCGACGCTTTCGAGCAATCCATTAGCGAGCTTCGACGGCTGGCCCGTGCGCATGCGCGGCCATTCGTCGTCTATCACCGAGCGAACGTAGGCGCGAACCGCCGCGCGCAGCTCGGCCCGCTCGGGGAACGATCCCGCGTCGCGGTAGATCGTCGCGACCGCCCCCGCCTCCTCGAAGTTGCGATCCTCCGCCTGCTGGAATCGCTCCCAGACCCCGATCGCCACGAAGGCGAGCAGCACGGCGTAGATCACGCCGATCACGGCGAGGATGAAGCCGGCGCGATCGTTATGCTTCGTGCGGACTTCGTCCGACGTAAACCGCAGCACGAGATAGCCCGCGATCAGCGAGAGCAGCACGAAGCCGCCGACGACGACGATGCCGGCCCGCAGCGTCGGGAGCGACTCGAGCCAAGAGATCATCGCGCTACGGGAGCGGGAGCAGCGAGGCTGCGCCGAAGCTCGTTGCGTTCCCGGGGCTCTCCGGAACGCCCGCCGTCACGAGTTGGCGGTAGAGGACGAGCCGATTCGTGTTCTTGGTGATCTCGAGCTGCAACTCGTAACTGCGCTTGATCGCGGCGGCCAGGTCGGTGGTGTCGAACGTATAGCCGAATCGCCTGAAGCTCTTTAACAAGAGCGCGTTGGTGACGTTGAGTTGCCCGTAGGCGTGCTCGAGCTCGAGCGCGGCCGCGCGATACGTCGGATAGTTCGAGATCACGATCTCGCGTTGCAGCTTCGCCTGTTCCACGGTGCTCTTTAGGGCCGCGAGCCGCGCGCTCTGCGGGTCGACCTGCAACCCCTCGTCGACGGTCGCGAGCGCGTCGTCGAACGTCCCCTTCGAGTACTCGAGACGCGCCAGCTCGGCGGCCGCCTCGACGTACCCGGTTCGGGCTTGCGGGTCGTTCGGGTCGACGCGCAGCGCGAGCCGATAGGACAGTTCGGCGTCGCGAGCGTTGCCGCGGAGAAGCGCCAGGTCGCCCTGGTGAACGCGCGTATTGACGATCCAGCGTTCGATCGAGCCGGCGCAGCCCGTCAGCAGCGCGGCCGCGCAGAGCGCGACGATCGGTCTAAATATGTACGTGTGCGGCAAATCGTGCAACCACTTCGATGATGACGGCGGCCGGATAGAGGACGAGCTGCGAGAGCAGCGAGCCCACGATGGCCGTCAGCGATAAGTAGAACACCATGGAGCGGACCTCCTCGATGGTCCGCTTTCCGTGAATCGCCTGATCGGTGATGATCGCCGAGGTCGGGTCGACGAAGAGCGTGAACGCGATCGTACCGATGCCGTTGATGACGCCCGAGAGGCTGATCGCCGTGCGAGCGACGGCGACGTCGAGAACCGATGCCAAAAACGAGGCCTGCACGCCGATCGCATAGACGCACATCACCAGCGTGTTGAAGACGAGCAGGCGCTTCGGGAGCACGCGCCAGTCGAACGACCGCAGCTCCGCCAGGCTCGGCAGCCGTTGCGCCCTCAGAACGTCGGCGATCACCGACGGCGCTACGAGCCGGGCGAGGGAGTGCGGCACCGATCCGCGGGCTTCGAACGAGTGCACCCCGCGCCGGAAGAGATAGGTGAACATCGGCAGGAAGAGCGCGAAGACGACCATGCCGATCGTCCCGGCAAAGACGATCAGCCGCAGTTGCAGCTCGAAGTTGCTCTGCCACGCACCGGCGGCGGCCGGATCTCCCCCAAGCCGCGCCACGGCATTCCCGGCCTCGTCCGAGAGCGGCCCGACGAAGAACGCCATGAAGAGATTCGCGAGCCGTCCGGTCGTCACGAACAAGTTGAACAACGAAATCGAGGTCGCGATCCGCTTCGTCTGCACGCCTGCGAGCCGCGCGGCGTACGCGCCGATCGTCACGCCCTGCACGACGAACGTAATCGCCATCGCTCCGATGAGCTTCCCCGACCAGAGATGCGGTTGTAGGGATCCAGCCAAAAGGAGATGCATCGGGATCTACGTGCTGTTGAGGGGGCTCCGACGCGAGCGCCATTGACAGGATGTCATAATCTCCTCAGCAGGTGGCGCGAGCGCGGCGCAGCAGGAGCGAAGCACGGATGCGGAGCGACGAGCGACCCGATGCAGCACGTAGATCCCGGTGCGTCTCCACCACTCACGCGGCATGATTCCGCCACGCAATCTTCGCCTCTTCGACCGGGCCGATGATGCAGAGTCCGAGGTTCTCCTCACGCAGCAGATCGCGGGCAAGCTCTTGCACGGCGTCGGCGCTTACCGCGTCGATGCGCTGCTCGATCTCCTCCGGCGTAACGTGGCGTCCGAGCGCGAACTCACTGCGTCCGAGACGAATCATGCGGCTCGAAGTCGACTCGAGCGAGAGCGTGAGGTTGCCTTTGATGTGCTCCTTCGCCAGATGGAACTCGTCGGGGTCTATGCGGGCCGTGCGAACGCGGGCGAACTCCTCGGCAACGACGTCGATGCAGGCCTGCACGTTCTCGGCCGAGGTTCCGGCATAGACGCCGAAGAGTCCCGCGCCGCGGTAGGCCGCCTGGAACGAGTAGACGCTATAGACGAGCCCGCGCTTCTCGCGAATCTCCTGAAATAGACGGCTCGACATGCCGCCGCCGAGGACGGTGTCGAGCACCGAGAGCGTGAAGCGGCGGTCGTCGCGCACGTCTATGCCGCGCGTTCCCACGACGACGTAGGCCTGTTCGCTCTCCTTATGACGCACGTTCGTCGCGGGCGTCGCGGCCGGACGCTGCGCTTGCGGCAGCTCGCAGCCGCCCTCGAACCCGGCGAACACTTCGCAGACCAGCTCGACGAAACGCTCGTGCTCGACGTTCCCCGCAGCGGCGACGACGACGGAATTGGGAGCGTAATGCGCGCGCATGTGGGCGCGCAGGTCGTCGGGCGTGAGACGCACGACGGTATCTGCGAATCCGATCGTCGGCTCGCCGAGGCTCGATCCGCTCCACATCGTCTGCAGGAAGACGTCGTGGATCAGCTCGTCGGGCGAGTCTTCGTACATCTTGATCTCTTCGAGCACGACCTTCTGCTCTTTCGCCAGCTCCTGCGGATCGAACGTCGAGTGGAGGAACATGTCGGCGAGAACGTCGAGCGCGAGCGGCACGTGCCGATCTATCACCTTTGCGTAGTAGCAGGTCGTCTCTTTGTCGGTGAAGGCGTTGAGATTTCCGCCGACGCGATCCATCGCCTCGGCGATCTGCCGCGCGGTCCGGCGCTCCGTTCCTTTGAAGAGCATGTGCTCGACGAGGTGCGAGACGCCGCGGCGGTCGCGGCTCTCGACGGCCGAGCCGACGTCGGCCCAGACCCCGACCGAGGCGGAGCGAACCGAGGGCATGGTCTCGGTCAGGACGCGGAGTCCGTTGGGCAGCGTCGTCTTACGATACATCTACGATTCTTTGAAGGCGGCGCGCGCCCACTGCTCGTCCCAGAAGACCCCGCCTTTCGCGTCGAGCGCCCGCGCGCGCAGCTGCTCCGAGGTCTCGCCTCGGCGCACGGTGATGCTGAAGACCGTTCGCGACGTCGGTTTCGCGAGGTCGCCGGATACCACCGTGTCCTTCGACACGTCGATCGGAACGCTCGTCCAAACGTCAACCTCTTCCGCCGCCGGAACCGCCGCGAGCGCCTTCTCCACGACGGACGCTACTTCACCGACGAATTGCTCGCGCGTCATCGGCTCGTGAAACTTCACGCCCCAGATACGGATGCCCAGGATTAGATGGCCGTCCGTCTCGTTCGCCGAGACCTGATTCACCTCGGCCGCCCACTTCGTGGCAAAGATCTGCTCGCCGGCCTGTTCGGCGAGATCGCGACGGTTGCCGACCGAGCGCGCCGCGGCGTCGAGGTCGGCCACGCTCGGCGAGTACGCCGCAGCGATTCCGCCAAACAGCGAGAGCGCGAACGCGAGCGCGAGGAGCGCCTTAATAAGATTGCGCAAAATATGCCCGGGCGCGCGCGGGCTCGCCGCACGCCGTACACGTAAGATTCGCTTCGTCGAGCGCGCGCACGACCCGCGTCGTCGCGGTCGTCGCGGCTTTAATTTGCGCCTCGCATTCGGGGCGCTCGCACCAGGCGATGTCGACCATCCCCGCGCGGCTGCTGCAGAGCTCGAGGAACTTGTTTCGGTCGCTCGTCACGAACGTGTGCTCGTCGAGGAAGCTCTTCGCCTGCGCGAAGAGAGACTGCTGAATGTCCCCGAGCAACTCGCGCAGGACCATCCCGACCTGCGAGATCGCGACGCTCCGGCGCTGGTCCGCATCTTTTTTGCCGCGATCTCGCCGAGCGAGTACGGCCGTCTGCGCCGCGACGTCGCGCGGACCGATCTCGATGCGCACCGGCACGCCGCGCAGGTCCCACTCGCTATACTTCCATCCGGGCTGCTCGTCGCGCGCATCCACCCGAACGCGAAAACCCTCGGCCGTCAGCCCGTCGGCCAGCTCGCGGCAGGCCGCGAGCGCGCGGTCGTCGCCCGAACGAACGATCGGGATCAGCACGGCTTCGATCGGCGCCATCTTCGGAGGAACGCGCAGGCCGCGATCGTCGCCATGCGTCATGATCATGCCGCCGAGCATCCGCCACGAGACGCCCCACGACGTCGTGAACGCGTGTTTGATCGCGCGATCCGCGTCGACGAACTTAATATCGTACGCCTTGGCGAAGTTCTGACCGAGGTCGTGCGAGGTGCCGGATTGGAGCGCCTTGCCGTCCGGCATCAACGCCTCGATCGAGTACGTCTCGACGGCGCCGGGAAATCGCTCGTTGGCGCTCTTGCGGCCGGAGTAGACGGGAATCGCCGCGACGTTCTCGGCGAAATCGCGGTAGAGGTCGAGGATCTTCAGCGTCTCCTCGCGCGCCTCGGCCGCGGTTGCGTGCGCCGTGTGACCCTCTTGCCAGAGAAACTCCATCGTCCGCAAGAAGGGGCGCGTCGCCTTCTCCCAGCGCACGACGTTCGCCCACTGATTGATGAGAATCGGCAGATCGCGATACGACTCGACCCATTGCGCGTACATCGTGCCGACGATCACTTCGGAGGTCGGGCGCACGGCGAGCCGCTCGGTCAGCTCTTCCGTCCCGCCCTGCGTCACCCAGGCCACCTCGGGAGCGAAGCCTTCGACGTGCTCGGCCTCTTTCATCAACAGACTCTCGGGAATAAAGAGGGGAAAGTAGGCGTTCTCGTGACCGGTCGCCTTGAAACGCGCGTCGAGCTGCTGCTGCAACTTCTCCCAGAGGCCGAAGCCGTACGGACGCAGGACCACGCAACCGCGGACGGGCGAGTACGAAACCAGCTCGGCTTTCAGACAGGCCGCCGTGTACCATGCGGAGAGGTCGGCCGCCTTTGGAGGTATCTCCTTGACCTCGTTACCGGCTAGCGCTTCGGACATGACCGGCCCCGCTTCGCGCGCCGCACGCCAACTGCCTCTGCCGGGGAAGTTTCGGACCGCAACGCGCATAGAACGCCAATGCCGAAACGCACGCGCATCTACACCCGGACGGGCGACGACGGAACGACGGGCCTCGTCGGGGGCGGGCGCATCAAGAAGAGCGATCGGCTTATCGAGGCCTACGGAACCCTCGACGAGCTCTCGAGCGCGATCGGCATAGCCCGCGCGCAACTGCTGCCGCTGCTCGCCGGCGAGCCCAGAGCGCAACGCCTCGACGCCTGGCTTGCGTGGACGCAGGACGTGCTCTTCAACCTTGGCAGCGAACTCGCGACGCCGCCCCGCTCGCGAACCGGCGCGACGCCGTCGGTCGGCGAGGGCGACGTCGCGGCCCTGGAGCGCGCGATCGACGAAGCGCAAGCCGGCCTCGCGCCGCTCGCAAACTTCATTCATCCGGGCGGCTCGCTTCCGGGCGCCCAACTCCATTTCGCGCGGACGATCTGCCGGCGCGCCGAGCGGCTCTCCGTCGCTCTCGCGGAGCGCGACGAACTCGTGCCCCGCTGCGGCGTTCGTTATCTCAATCGTCTCTCCGATGCGCTCTTCGTCTGGGCTCGATGGATTAACGATGCGGCCCGCGTCGCCGAACATATCTGGAATCCCGCAGGCAGGCCTCCCGCGCAGTAGTGCGAAGCGACGCCCGAATGTCGTTTTTCTCCGAGCTCTTTGCGACCACGGACGCAGAGAAGCTTCGCGAGCTCGGCACGCGCAAGATTCTCCGGCGCGCGCTGACGGCGAAAGACCTCGTCGCAATCGGCCTCGGCACGATGATCGGCGGCGGCATCTTCACGACGATCGGCACGGGCGTCAAGGGCGCCGGCCCGGCCGTCATCATCTCCTACCTCCTTGCGGGTCTCACGTCGTTCTTCGCCGCGCTCTGCTACGCCGAGCTCGGCGCGATGGTTCCCGTCGCCGGGAGCGCCTATACCTACGCCTATGCGACGATGGGCAAGCTCTTCGCGTGGATCATCGGTTTCGCGCTGATCTTCGAGTACGGCATCAGCGCGGCGCCGGTCGCGCAGCAATTCTCGGCCGCGATTCAGGACGTCGCGAAGAGCGCCGGCATCGCACTGCCCGGGTGGGCGCAGCAGTCGAATCTGATCGTCCACGGAGCGTGGTGGGTCCCGTCGAGCTGGGATCTCGCGCACTCGCAATACGACCTCATCGCCGCGCTCTTCGTCGTCGGCCTCAGCGTACTGCTCTCGGTCGGAATCCGCGAGTCCGCGACGGCCAACAATATCTTCGTCGTGCTGAAGATCTCGGCGCTCATCGTGTTCATCATCGCGGGCGCGTTCTTGGTGCGCGCCGCGAACCTCCACGATTTCAACCCGGTCGGCTGGGGAACGCTCCATCCATTCGGCGGGTTGGCCGATTACTCGTCGTCGGCCCAGCCGTACGGCATCATCGCGATCAGCGCCTATGTCTTCTTCAGTTACATCGGCTTCGATACCGCGACGACGACGGCCGAGGAGTGTAAGAACCCGCAGTTCGACGTTCCGGCCGGCGTCATCGGCGCGCTCGCGATCGGCACGCTGGTCTACTGCGCGACCGCGATCGTGCTCGTCGGCGCCGTCCCCTGGAACCAGGTGCCGATCAAAGATCCGCTCGTCTACGCGCTCGCGCCGCTCCACATACCGGTGCTGAGCTGGGTGATCACGATGGGCGTGCTCGCCGGCACGACGAGCGTGGCCCTCGCATCGCTGCTGGGCCAATCTCGCATCTTCTACGTTATGGCGCGCGACAAGATGCTGCCGCCCGCCGTCGCGGCGATCCATCCGCGCTTCAAGACGCCGTTCGTGACGACGCTGATCACCGGCGCGGCCGTCGCGATCCTTGCGTTGATCGTGCCGCTCAACAACCTGCTCAATCTCGTGAACATCGGCACGCTGATCGCGTTCTCGGTCGTCTGCGCCGGGGTGCTCTACCTGCGCAAGCATCGGCCCGATCTGCCGCGGAGCTTCCGCGTGCCGTTCGTACCGCTCTTCCCGATCCTGGGAATCGTCTTCTCGCTCTTCCTCGCTGTCTTCGGACTCTCGCGAATGACGTGGACGTGGTTTCTCATCGCGCTCCTCGTCGGCCTCGTCTTCTTCTTCGCCTACGGATTCCGCAAATCGAATCCGGCCGACGTCGTTCCGGTCGAAGAGCCCGAGGGCCTCAGCGAACTTCCCTAGCGCGCTCCTCCGCGGAGATCACACGGTGATAAGAGTGTACCCAGAGCTCCCAAACTGGACGTTTGAAATGCGCGAAGTATCAGCTAACGTCTATGAGCTAACCGCCACGAGTTCTAGAGCGGTAATTTCCGAAAAGGGCCTCGATTTGGAAGCGCTCATAAAAGATGTTAAAAAACAGGCGGCCGCAAAATCCTGACTTGAATGTGAGATACGCGCGCCCTTCGACAAGCTCAGGATGACACGGGGAGGCGGTTCAGCCCTTCGACGCGCGCGCTACGCGCGCGGCTCAGGATGCGGTCAGCAGAGCGGCGAGTGCGCTACGTGCCGCCGAGGGGCTTCCGACGCGAGCGCCATTGACAGGAGGTCATGATTCTCCTCAAGAGGTGGCGCGAGCGCGGTTGAGCAGGAGCCCACACGATGTGGGCGACGAGCGGCCCCGAGGCGGCATGTAGCGGGCTCGCCGCTCCTTCGACAAGCTCAGGATGACACGGGGGCGCTCAGGATGACAGGGTGGTGAGGCCGATGCCGGGGGTGATGACTTCGATGCGCGAGTTGCGGCGATCGTATCTCGCGCGGACTCGCAACGCTCGCGCGACGGCGTCGAGCGAGATCATCAATCGACCGCGCACGCGAAACGGCGCGTGTTTCAGCGTCAGCGGCATGCCGTTGAGCGTCGCGTGGGTGTCGCCGACGCGGACCCGCAGCGATTGCCCGCCGAGCACGACGTAGACGCTCTCGCTCTTCGCATCGGTCTCGACCTCGGCTCCGAGCGCGTTTGCGATCGAGCGCAGCGGAACGAAGGCCTTCTCGCTCGCCGTCGTCACGGGCGGCACGTCGCTATCGACGCGTTCGCCGTCCACGAGCATCTCGATGGGCTGGGAGAAGGCCAGCAACGCCGATGCGACGATCGCGAAGCCGGCGACGAACGCGAGGTTCCGCCAACCGAGCGACGCGTAGAGTTCGGTCGCTCGGCGAATCATGCTTCGAGGTAGGCGGGGTACTTTTCGGCGATGACTTTCTCGATCTCCAAGCGCAGCATCCCCAGCAGCTCGCTCTCCGGATACGTCCCGACCAACTCGCCGGCGCGGTAGATTGCGCCTTTGCCTTTGCCGCCGGCGATGCCGACGTCGGCCATCTTCGACTCGCCGGGCCCGTTGACGACGCAGCCCATCACCGCGACCTTCACCGGCGCGCTGTACGACTTGGCGATCGCCTCGACGGCGCGGCCGAGCTCGAGCACGGAGATCTCCGCGCGGCCGCACGACGGGCAGGCGGTGATCTCGAAGCCTTTCTCGCGCAGCCCGAGCGACTTTAGAATGCCCCAACAGACCGGAACCTCTTCGATCGGATCGTCGGCGAGCGAGACGCGAATCGTGTCGCCGATGCCTTCCCAGAGAAGAATGCCCAGGCCGATCGACGACTTGATCGTGCCGTCGCGCAACAGGCCCGCCTCGGTGATGCCGAGATGGAGCGCGTACGGCGTGCCGCGCTCGCGCAGGCGCCGGTCCATCGTCCGATACGCCTCGACCGTCGTCGCGACGTCGTGCGCCTTCAGCGAGATCGCGATCTCGGTGTGCCCGTGCTCCTCGAGAAGCTCGACGTGCCGCAGCGCGGAGAGCACCATCGCTTCCGCCGTGTGCCCCAACGACTTCTCGAGATCCGGCGCGAGCGAACCCATGTTGACGCCGACGCGAATCGGAATCGAACGTACTTTCGCGGCTTCGACGACCTCGGCGACTTTCTTCGGGTCGCGGATGTTGCCGGGATTGAGGCGCAGCTTCGCGACGCCGGCCTCGATCGCAGCGAGCGCCATCTTGTGATCGAAGTGAATGTCGGCGACGATCGGCACCGGCGAGCGATAGACGATCGACGGCAGGCCGGCCGCGTCCGGCGGATCCTTGACGGTCACGCGCACGACCTCGCAGCCTTCCATCGCGAGACCGTAAATCTGCTGGAGCGTCGCGTCGGCGTCGGCCGTGTCGGTCGTCGTCATGGACTGCACCACGACCGGATTGTCGCCGCCGATCCAGACGCTCTTCGCGTCGTCCTTTCCCGTCTTGTTTTGAAGGAAGATCGGCTTGCTCTTACGCCGCAGGCGCAGCATTTGCTACATCACTCCTTGCCCGTCGACGATCCGCGCGATGTCGTGGAAGGCGACGAGCATGATGAGCGCCATGAGCGCCGCGAACCCGGCGATGTGCACGATCGCCTCTTTCTCGGGATCGACCGGACGGCCGCGGACGATCTCCGCGATCAAGAACGCCGCACGCCCGCCGTCCAGCGCCGGAATCGGCAGCAGGTTGAAGAGCCCGAGGGCGAACGAGATCGTCGCCGCGAGTGAGAAGTACGGGCCCCATCCCCAATCCTGAACCGTCGCCGCGACCTGTCCCATGCCGATCGGGCCCGAGATCTCCGGAGCGTACTTCGCAAACTGCGTCGCGAGCAGCGCGAGGCCCCCGAACGTCTGATTTGCGATCGCGACGAACTCCTCGCCGCTCACCTGCACCGCGGTCGCGAAGCCGACGCGCTCGTACGCGGGCACCGGCGAGAAGCCGATGCAGCCTTGATTCTTTCCGACCTGTACCGGGCAGGGACGCGGCGCGACGTAGACCTCGGTACGAACGCCGTTGCGCTCGTAGACGAGATCGAGCTTCTTCCCGAGCGCGCCGTGAATCGTGTCGACCAAAATCTTTCCGTTCGTGACGGGATGGTTGTCGATCGCGACGATGCGATCGCCCGGCCGAATTCCCGCGACCGAGGCCGGCGACCCCGGCAGCACCTGACCGACGACGGGCTGATTCGCCTTGTCGCTGGCGATCCCGAACGCGAGCGCCGAGACGAGCAGAATGACGTAGCAGAGCAAAAAGTTCGCGCACGGTCCGGCGAGCACGATCGCGAGCCGCCGCCACGGCGACTTCGCCTGGAAGTTCCCGACGACGGGCTGCCCTCCGGTGAGAAACTCACGCTGCTGCGCGGCCTCCGAGACGCGGTTGTCCTCGCCCTCCATCGCGCAATACCCGCCGATCGGCAACGCGCGTATCGAGTACTGCGTCCCGGTGCGCGGGCTCGTCCAGCCGACGAGGCGCGGACCGAAACCGACCGCGAACTCGGTCACGCGCACGCCGCTGCGCCGCGCCACGACGAAGTGGCCCAGTTCGTGCAGCACGATGAGGACCGAGAGCATCACGAGGAACGTGAGCACCTTCTCGACCCCGACGAGCGTGACGACGGCTAGCAGATTCAAACGCGAGGAACCTCCTACGGCAACCCTTCGATGGCTGCGACGATCTCTCCGGCGGCTTTGCGAGCCTCTCGATCGGCCCGGCGTACGCCCGGCAACGTCGGTTCGCCCGCCGGTGTCGCGTGCATCGCGCCTTCGATGACCTCGGGGATCCGCCCGAAGGCGATCCTACCCTCAACGAACGCCTCGACGGCGACTTCGTTTGCAGCCGAGAGCACGGCGGGCCGCGTGCCGCCCGCCTCCAGGGCCTGGTAGGCAAGGCTAACGCAAGGGAAGCGAGCCGGATCGGGGGCTTCGAAGTCGTAGCGGAGCGCGGCCTCGCCGCGCTTCCCGCCGAGCGCTTCGAGGACGTCGCCGTTCGTCTTCGCATTCGACGATAGTCGCTTCGGATATCCGAGCGCGTAGCCGATCGGGACGCGCATGTCGGGTGCGGCGAGCTGCGACTTTACGCTTCCATCCGAGAAGATGACGAAGCCGTGCGCGACCGACTGCGGGTGCACGACGATGCGGATGCGTTCGCCTTCGAATCCGAAGAGCCGGCTCGCTTCGATGACCTCGAGACCCTTGTTCATCATCGTCGCCGAGTCTATGGTGTTCTTCGTCCCCATTCGCCACGTCGGATGCGCGAGGGCAGCCGCGAGATCCGCGCGCTCCATCTCTTCGCGCGGCGTGCGCCAGAAGGGGCCCCCCGACGCGGTGAGAACGAGCGCCTCGACGCTCGATCGTTCCTCGCCGACGAGGCATTGAAAGATCGCGCTGTGCTCGCTATCCACCGGCAGCAGCCGCGCTCCCGAACGTGCCGCGGAATCCACGAGCAACGCGCCCGCCGCGACGACGAGCTCCTTGTTTGCCACCGCAACGTCGATGCCGCGCTCGACGGCGGCGAAGACCGCCTCGAACGCCACCGAGCCGTCCGTGGCGGCGAGCACGATCTCCGGCTCGCTCTCGACGGCGACGCGCAGCAGTCCGGCCGGGCCGTCCTGCGCCGTGCTGGTAACGCCGACGTCGAACCGCGCCGCCTGTTGCCCCAGCAGCGCCTCGTTGCGCCCCGCCGCGAGACCGACGACCTCGAACTCATGCCGATGGCAGGCGATGACGTCGAGCGCCTGCGTTCCGATCGATCCGGTCGAACCCAAGATCGCGACGCGTTTGCGGCCGTTCATTGGACTTGCAGTATTCCCAATAGATGCAACGTCGCGAAGAACGCGACGCCGCCCAGGAAGTACGAATCGAACCGATCGAGCACGCCGCCGTGTCCCTGGATCATCGCACCGGCATCTTTGACTCCGGCGTCGCGCTTAAAGGCCGACTCGACGAGGTCGCCGACCTGCGCGGCGATGCTGGTGGCGAAGCCGAGCACCGCGCCCTGCCACCACTGCAGGTGGAGCTGCGGCACCCACATCGCGCCCGCGCCGGCGAGCGTGACGATCGCCAGCGAACCGATCGAGCCTTCCACGGTCTTCTTCGGCGAGATCTTCGTGAGGCTGTGCCGGCCGATTAGCGTCCCGACGACCATCCCGAACGTGTCGGTCAAGACGATCAGCACGATGACGTAGTACGTCAGCCAGATTCCGTTCCCCGGGATTTGACGAATGAATACGAAATACGTCAGCAGCTTCCCGATGTAGAGAACGGCCAGCAGCGTGTAGGCGGTGCGCGCGAAGTACCCCTTCTGTTCGCCGAACATCCCGATCGAGAAAGCGACGATGACGATCGCCGCGAGCAGCACGCCCTCCCACTTGTGGAGCGCGCCGAAGATCGCCATCAACACGTATGCGCCGACGCCGAGCACGGCGACGGGAAACTCCAGCGGCTGGCCCTTGATCGCGCAAAGATAATTGAACTCGTAGATGCTCGCCAGCCCGATCGCGAGCAGCAGCACGTAGAACGCCCACGGGTCGAGCACGCAAAGGAAGCCGATCGCGGCGACGATCAAGCCGACGACGATGCGCCGCTCGTTCAAGTCCCGCCGAAGCGCCGTTCCCGCTGTTGAAACTCGATCAGCGCCCGTAGAAAATCGTCCTTCGAGAAGTCCGGCCAGTAGACGTCGACCATCACCAGCTCGGCGTAAGCAGCCTGATATAAGAGAAAGTTCGAGAGCCGATGCTCGCCGCCCGGCCGGATCAGCAGATCCAGCTCCGGCATATCGGCCGTGTAGAGATACCGCCCGATCAGCGCCTCGTTGATCTCCTCGGGAACGACCTTTCCGGATGCGACGTCGCGCGCGATCGCCCGAACCGCGCGCTCGAGCTCCGAGTGCGAACTATAGTTGACGGCGAGGTTGAGCACGAGCCCGGTGCTGGCTGCCGTTTCGCTTTGCAGGTCGGCCAGCGCCGCCCGCGGCGCCGACGGCAGCGACTCCCAGTCACCGATGACGCGCACGCGCACGTTGTTGCGGCGCAGTTCGATCAGTTCCGTGCGCGCGAAATGAACGCAGAGCTCGAAGAGCAGCGATATCTCGCTCACTTCGCGATTCCAGTTTTGGGTCGAGAAGCCGTAGACGGTCAGCGCGTCGATGCCGAGATCGCTGGCCGCGCGCGTTACGTGACGCAGCGCGATCATCCCGCGGCGATGCCCCTCGATCGCCGGCAACCCGCGTTCTTTCGCCCAACGCCGGTTGCCGTCCATGATGATCGCGACGTGGCGAGGGATCGCATCGGCGTCGAGCGCGAGCCGCGCTCCCGCCGCCAACGAGAGGCTCACGGCTCGTACGACTCGTAGCCGACGGTGAGCTCGACTTCGCGCTCGTCCGTCTTTAAACGGAGAACGCGCAGCGTTCCGCAGCCCATCGCGGAGCCGTAGGGGGCGAGCACGTGCAGCCGAATCGACCGATCGGCGAGCGCGCGCCTCGCTTGTACTTCCGGTAGGAGCACCAACTCCTGGCTCACACTTCCATGATCTCTTTTTCTTTGGCCGCGACGAGCGCGTCGATCTCCTTGACGAATTTGTCCGTCAGCTTCTGCAAGTTGTCTTGCATTCGCTTGTTATCGTCTTCCGTGATCTCGGCGGTCTTCAACTGCGCTTTCAACTCGTCGTGTGCCTTGTGCCGAACGTTGCGGACGGCGATCCGCCCGTCTTCGGCCTTCTTCTTTACCAGCTTGGCAAGGTCTTTGCGGCGCTCTTCGTTGAGCGGCGGAATCGCCAGGCGGATGGCCGTTCCGTCAACGTTGGGCGTCAGGCCTAAGTCGCTCTTCTCGACGGCCTTTCGAATCGCCGGAACGGTGCTCTTATCCCACGCGGTGATCAAGAGCGTTCGCGCGTCGGGCGTCGAAACGCCCGCCACCTGTTTGAGCGGAACCGGCTGCCCGTATGCTTCGACGACGATGCGGTCGAGCAACGCGGGCACCGCTCGTCCGGTGCGGATCGACGCAAACTCGTTGCGCGTCGCCTCGATGCAGCGCTGCATTCGCGATTCGATCTCTTTAAAATACGTGTCGGTCATCGCGCTCACTCCTGCTATACGGTCGCCGGATCGCGGCGGCCGACGTACGTGCCGATCGCTTCGCCCCAAATGACCCGGCGGATGTTCCCCGCGACGGCCATGTCGAATACGATCACCGGCAACGCGTTATCCATGCAAAGCGCCATCGACGTCGAATCCATCACTTCGAGACCGCGCTGCAATACCTCCATGTAGTCGAGGCGCTCGAAGCGGGTCGCGAGCGGATCCTTCTTGGGATCGGCGGTGTAGATCCCGTCTACCTTCGTCGCCTTGAGGATCGCCTCGGCGTTCACTTCGACCGCGCGAAGCGCCGCGGTCGTATCGGTCGTGAAGTACGGATTGCCCGTTCCCGCCGCAAAGATGACGACTCGCCCCTTCTCCAGATGTCGGATCGCGCGGCGCCGAATGTACGGCTCGGCGATCTGGTGCATCGCGATCGCCGTCTGCACGCGCGAAGCGACCCCCATTCGCTCGAGGGCGTCCTGGAGCGCCAGCGCGTTGATCACGGTGGCGAGCATGCCCATGTAATCTGCCGTGGCGCGATCCATGCCGGCCTCTTCGTGCACTTTACCGCGCCAGATGTTGCCGCCGCCGACGACGACCGCCACCGAGACGCCGGCGCGGCTGACCTCGGCGATCTCCTCGGCCATCGCCTCCGTCGTCGTCACGTCGAGACCGCTCCCGTCGGAGCTGAAGGCTTCGCCCGAAATCTTTAGGAGCACGCGGCCGAACCGCGGCCCCTCGCGCTCACTCGCCAAGAGCGTACCGCGCGAAGCGGCGCACGCGGATCTTCTCCCCGAGCGCGCCGATCGAGCGAAAGATCAACTCGCCGACGCTCATCGTGTCGTCCTTCACGAAGGCCTGGTCGAGCAGACAGTGCTCCTCGTACCACTTCGCGAGCTTTCCGGAGACGATCTTCTCCGCAACGTCCGGCGGCTTTCCGGCCGGAACGCTCGCGCGGAACTCTTCCCGCAGCGCGTTCACGACCTCGGCCGGCACGGCCTCGCGGTCGAGGTACTTCGGCGACATCGCGGCGATGTGCATCGCTATGTCGCGCGAGAGCTCGGCAAACTTCGGATTCCGCGCCACGAAGTCGGTCTCGCTGTTGATCTCCATCAGCACGCCGATCTTCCCGCCCGGATGAATGTAGCTTGCGACCAACCCCTCGTCGGCGGTACGCTCGGCCTTCTTCGCGGCCTGCGCCGCTCCGCGCTCGAGCAGCAGCGCCTTCGCGCGTTCGACGTCGCCGCCCGCATCGAGCAGCGCTTTGCGACAGTCCATCATCGGCGCGCTCGTCTCTTCGCGCAGCGCCTTGATCTCTTCGGCCTTCGGCTGGTAGGAAATCAACGTCCCGCCTCCGCCAGCGTCGTGGGGGCCTCTTCCTCGTACTCAGCCGGCGCCCCATCGTAGGCTCCTCCGTCGTAGGCGCTCTCGCTCTCGGTCTTACCCTCGATGATCGCATCGGCGATCTTGCCGACCATCAGCTTGACGGCGCGAATCGCGTCGTCGTTTCCGGGAATCGGGTAGTCGATCTCGTCCGGATCGCAGTTCGTGTCGATCACGGCGATGATCGGAATCTTCAGCTTGCGCGCTTCGAGGACGGCGATCCGCTCTTTCTTCGGGTCGACGATGAAGATCGCGTCGGGGAGCCGGTGCATGTCTTTGATGCCGCCGAGAAAGCGCTCCAAGCGATTCATCTCGTCTTGGAGATTCGCGACCTCTTTCTTGGGAAGGCGGTCGAAGTCGCCTTGCATCTTCATGTTCTCGAGCTCGCGCAGGCGCGTGATGCGTTTCTGAATGGTGGCGAAGTTCGTCAGCGTCCCGCCGAGCCAGCGCTGGTTGACGAAGTACGTCCCGGCTCGCTCGGCCTCTTCGCGGACGACGTCCTGCGCCTGCTTCTTCGTGCCGACGAAGAGAATCACGCGACCCTCACGAGCGAGCCGTTTGACGACGTCGTAGGTTTCGCGCAGGCGCTGGACCGTCAGCGCTAAGTCGATGATGTAGATGCCGTTGCGCTCTTGGAAGATGAACGGCTTCATCTTGGGGTTCCATCGGCGCGTCTGATGGCCGAAGTGGACTCCCGCCTCCAGAAGCTCTCGCATGGTAACGACGGACATGAGGGTACCCTTTCTGGCTCCCGGCCGCAGGCCATCCCTGGCGTCGCGGTCGCGTCGCGGAACCATAGCCGCCCCGCGTCCGTGCGGGGCGAAGTATTCGGACAACCGCGCGATTATAGCATGGGAGCGCGGAGCCTCCAAGGGCCGCGCCGAAGGGCGCGCGGCATGCGCTGGCTCGTCACGGGAGGCCTGGGCTTCATCGGGTCCCACTTCATCCGCCTCGCCCTGAGCGAACGGCCGGAGGCGGCGATCGTCAACCTCGACGCGGTCACCTACGCCGGCAACCCGGCCAACCTCCGCGACGTCGAGAACGACCCCCGCTACCGCTTCGTCAAGGGCGACGTCTGCGACCCGGCCGCCGTTCGCGACGCTCTGCGCGGCGGCGCCGACGCGATCGTCAACTTCGCCGCCGAAACCCACGTCGACCGTTCGATCAGCGATCCCGGCGTCTTCCTTCGAACGGACACGCTCGGAACGGGCGTGCTGCTCGCCGCGCAGCGGGAGTTTCACGTTCCTCGATACGTGCAAGTCTCGACCGACGAGGTCTACGGCGAGGTTGCGCGAGGTGAGTCGCTCGAGAACGATCCGCTGCGCCCGCGCAGCCCGTACGCGGCGAGCAAGGCCGGCGCCGATCTTCTCGCACTCGCCTATCACGAGACGTACGGCGCGCCGGTGCTGATCACGCGCGGCAGCAACACCTACGGCCCGAACCAATACCCGGAGAAGATCGTGCCGCTCTTCGTTACCAACCTGCTCGACGACGAGCCGGTGCCCGTCTACGGCGACGGCTTGCAGGTGCGCGACTGGATATACGTCGAGGATCACGCGCGCGCGATACTCCACGTGCTCGAGCGCGGCGAGCCGGGAAACGTCTACAACGTCTCCGCCGGCAACGCGCGAACGAATCTCGATTTGACGAAGCTGCTGACGCGTGGCTGCGGCCGCTCGATGGAGACGCACGTCAAGCACGTGACCGATCGGCTCGGGCACGACCGCCGCTACGCGATAAACTCGGAGAAGGTTCGCGCGCTGGGCTGGCGCCCCGCGATGCCTTTCGAAGAGGGCGTCGCCCGCACGATCGCGTGGTATCGCGAAAACGAGGCGTGGTGGCGACCGCTCAAGAGCGAGGCCGCGGCCTCGTGAAGGGCGTCGTTCTCGCCGGCGGGCTCGGAACGCGGCTGCGCCCCCTGACGAAGGTCACGAACAAGCATCTGCTGCCGGTCTACGACCGGCCGATGATCTACTACCCGCTCGAGACGCTCTGCCGCGCCGGGGTGCGCGAGATCATGATCGTGACCGGCGGAAACTCCGCGGGCGACTTTCTGCGCCTGCTCGGCAACGGCGCCGAATTCGGATTGAACGACATCGCCTACACGTATCAAGAGGGCGAGGGCGGGATCGCGGACGCGTTGCGCCTCTGCGAGCACTTCGCCGACGGCGAGCGGATCGTCGTCGTCTTGGGCGACAACATCGTGCAGAACGACATCACGCCGTACGTCAGACGATTCGAAGCCCAGGCATCGGGGGCGCGCATTCTGCTGAAAGAGGTAGACGACCCCGAGCGCTTCGGCGTGCCGGCGCTCGACGGGGACCGGATCGTCGCGATCGAAGAGAAACCGAAGGTGCCGAAGAGCCGCTACGCCGTTACCGGCATCTACATGTTCGACGGCCGCGTCTTCGATTTCATCCGGACGCTGAAGCCCTCGCAACGCGGCGAGCTCGAGATCGTCGACGTGCACAACGCGTATATCCGCGACGGAGACCTCTGCTACGACGTGCTCGAAGGTTGGTGGACCGACGCGGGGACGTTCGAGAGTCTCTTTCGCGCGAGCCTACTCGTGGCTCGCGACCGGAGTCGGGACGCGCGAAGCGGCGCTACGCCTTGACGTGCGGGAATCCGATCTGCAACAGCGCGATCGCGACGACGAAGAGAATGCCGGCGAGCGCGTTTCTGAACCATCGCTCGGGTAGGCGCGTCACCAACAGCGATCCGACGAAGACGCCCGGCACCGAGCCGAGCAGCAGCAAACCTGCCAATCGCGGGTTGACGTCGCCGATCTTGAGGTGCCCGATCAGCGACGGCACGAGCACGACGATCGCGAAAGCGACGTCGGTGCCGACGAGACGGCGCAACGCAACCGCCGGAACGACGAGCAGCAGCAGCGGCAGCGTCAGCGAGCCGGCGCCGATCGACGTAACGCTGACCGTGAGACCGACGAAGAAACCGATCGCCGCCATCCGCAGCGTCGGGAGTTGATTCGGGTCGGTAGGCGCGTCGCCGGCGAGCCGCCGGTTGAAGACGATCCCGGCCGCAGAGACGAGCAGCGCCGCCGCAACGGCCATCCGAAGCACGTGCTCGAGTTGATGGATGTCGAGCGTCTTGTGAAGGTAGGCGCTGAGGGAGACCCCGACGATCGCCCCGGGGAGTCCCCCGATGGCGAGCCGCCAGAGCACGGACCATTGGACCGTCCGGCGCTGGATGTGCGCGATCATCGCGACGAGTTTCGTGCCCAACGCGAAGAGCAGGTCCGAGCCGATCGCGACGTCGGTGCCGACGCCGAGAAAGAGAACCAAGAGCGGCGTCGTCAGGGCGCCGGCCCCGACGCCGCTGTATGCGATGCACGCGCCGACGATGAACCCGATGATGACGAAGCTCAAGGCCTTGTCATCGCCTCGATATACTCGATGAGGGAGGCCGCCGACTCCGCGATTGAGTGCTTCGTCGTGTCTACCTTCAGATCGGGGTTCTCCGGGATTTCATACGGGGACGAGATGCCGGTGAACTTGGGAATCTCTCCCAGACGCGCCCGCTTGTAGTGCCCCTTGACGTCGCGTCCCTCCGCCGTCTGGAGATCGCACGAGACGTAGATCTCGTGGAAGCGCCCCGGATACGAGGCTCGAGCTTTCGCTCGGTCGTCCGCGAAGGGCGAGATCAGGGCGCAGATCACGACGAAACCCCCGTCGGCAAGTACCGCCGCGACCGCCGCGGTCCGGCGCACGTTCTCGGTTCGGTCCTCCTCAGAGAAACCTAGGTCAACATTCAATGAGGTCCGGAGCGTGTCCCCGTCGAGCACGTAGACCTGCCGCCCCCGGTCGAAGAGCATCCGCTGGACCGCCATCGCGAGGGTTGACTTGCCGGCGCTCGGGAGGCCCGTGAGCCAGAAGACGCCCCCGGTGTGTCCGTTTCGGGTGAAGCGCTCGCTCGGCATCACCGACGAGGCCTGGGCCACGACGTCGGTCGCGCCCTCGGAGCGAGGCCGCCCAATGACCGAGCGGACGCGCCCGCCGGCGACGACGTTGGTGCCGTGGAGCAGCACGAACTTTCCGATGCTCGTCGTGTCGATCTCCTGGTCGGCCGCGATCAGCTCGCGCGAGGCGAGCGTGATCACCGCGACGTCGCCCTTGGCGAGAACGTCGCCCGGCTTGCCCCCGAGCGTGTCGGGATCGATGACTTCGTCGATGCGCTGCAGCGTGACCGGAATCTCGCGGGTGCCGATGCGGAGGCGCAGCGTCTCGCCGGCCATCACTGGGTCGCCGCCTAACCACACGACCGTCGCCTGCAGCGCGTGTCCGAGCGCCGGACCGTCGCCGGGGTAGCTTGCCACCGCCCCGCGGTCGACGAAGATCCGCTCGTCGAGCGCGATCGCGACCGCGTCGCCGGCGCGAGCCTCCTCAACGGTCGCGGGCCAGCGGTGAATGGCGCTGACGACCGCGTCGGTCTGCAACGGCCAGAAGACGACGCGCTCGCCGACGCGCAGCGTCCCGGCTTCGATTCGGCCCGCTACGAAACGGTTGCCCTCGCGGCGGTAGACGTCCTGAACGATGAAACGCAACGGGCCGCCCGAGTGCGGCACGAAGGGTTGAATCCGTTCGAGCGACTCGAGGAGCGTCGTCCCCTTCCACCACGACCAGCGCCGCGACGTCGTCGCGACGTTGTCGCCGTCGCGCGCGGCCACCGGAATGATGTCGATCGGCGTGACGCCGAGCTGCTCGAGGAACGCGCGGACTTCATCGCGGCGCGCGATGAACGCCGTTTCCGGCTCCGGCGCGAGATCGAGCTTGTTGATCGCGACGAGAATCTCTTTGAAACCGAACCACTGCAAGAAGAGCGCCTGACGGCGCGTCTGCAGCGTGATCCCCTCATCGACCGCGACGACCATGATCGCCGAATCCACTTCGGAGGCGCCGGTCAGCAGGTTTCGGATCAGCTCGCGATGGCCCGGCGCGTCGACGAAGACGTAGTCGCGCTCGGGCATACGCAGCCAAATTCGCGAGATGTCGAGCGTGATCGCCTGATCGCGTTCGAGCTGAAAGGCATCGAGCAAGAACGAGTATTCGATCGGGACGCCGCGCTTCGCGCTCGAGCTCTCGAGTTCTTCGAGTTTTTTCTGCGTTACCTGACCGAGATCGACCAGCATCCTTCCGAGGATCGTCGACTTGCCTGCGTCGACGTCCCCCACCATAACTATCCGAACTTGTCTCACATGTATCCCGTCGTGCGCAGTCTTTCGAAAGCGTCTTCGCTCTCGTGGTCCATCGTTCGCCCCGCCCGCTCCGGCTCGCGCGTTTGCTCGAGCTCCGTGATGACGCCGTCGAGCGTCTCGGCGTTGCTCGGAATCGGCACCGTGATGTTGCTCTCGCCGAGCGAACGGAAGCGCATCCCGTTGCGCGCGAGATAGAGGGGAACGTAGGGTATGTTTTCGCGGCGCGTGTAGCGCCAGATGTCGAGCTCCGTCCAGTGGAGCAACGGATGTATCCGCACGTGCGCGCCGTCGGCGACCTCGTACGGGAAGAAATCCCAGAGCTCCGGCGGCTGCGAGCGCGGGTCCCAAGAGCCGTCGGCGTTGCGCGGGCTGAAGATCCGCTCCTTGGCGCGGATCGCCTGCTCGTCGCGGCGGATGCCGAGAATGATGCCGCGATAACCCTCGCGCGCGATCAGCGCGCGCAGGCCCGCGGTCTTTCGCGCGGCGTGGCGTGCGGCGGGCGGCAGCGTCGGATCGACCGTGCTCTCGGGCGGGCAGATCTCGTTGTGCGCCGGCAGGTTCCACTCGCGAACCAGGCGGTCGCGAAACTCGTAGACCTCGGGAAACTCAAGCCCCGTATCGAGGAGCGCGAGCGGGAACGGGACGTCGCCGAGAAAGGCCTTGCGGACCATCCAGAGCAGCGCGGTCGAGTCTTTCCCGATCGACCAAAGCATGCAGAGCGGCGAAACGCACGAGAACGCTTCGCGCAGAATAAAGATCGTTCGGGACTCGAGTACGTCGAGATCCGCGTCGGCGGCTGTCGGCATCAAGCGGGGTTATCGGCCTCGGCGGATGCTTTTCCTACCGTGGCGCCCAGGATATCTTCGAAGACCTCGAAGCGGTGAACCGGCACGTGGCGAGGGGCTTCGATGCCCAGTTTCACTTGGTCGCGGTCCAGGCCGATCACGACAATGCGGATGTCGCTTCCGATCATAATCGACTGATTGGCCTTGCGGCTGAGTACGAGCATCGGCGCCCTCCTTGGCTGGACCGGAACGCGGCAAAGCCCCGTCTTTTCGAGCGGAAGGCTTCGTTCGCCTTCGCACGCAATCGAAGTGCCTTCGGAGGAAGGTTCATGGTTAAGGAGATCGCGTTTTTCGCCTACTCGGTGCGCGACGTGCCGCGCGCTCGAGCCTTTTACACGGAGGCGCTCGGGCTCGTCCCCGGCGACGCCTTCGGGGACCACTGGATCGAATTCGACGTGGGAAACGCCACCTTCGGCATCGGCAACGGCGAGCCGCTCGGCTTCCAACCGGGCTCGTCGACCGGCGCCGCCTTCGAGGTGGACGACATGCATTCGACGCGCGAGCGCCTGAAAGCAGCCGGCGTTGAGGTGGGCGAGGTCTTCGAGTTTCCCGCCTGCGTCACGTGTTTCGCGAGCGATCCGGAAGGAAACCGCTTCGCGCTGCACCAGCGCAAGATACCGGCGCAAGCCGCGGTTGCTTAAACTCCCTTAAACTGCGCGGCGTGGAGCCGCGCGTACGCACCGCCCTTCGCCAGCAGCTCGTCGTGCGTCCCGATTTCGACGACGCGTCCCGCTTCGACGAAGAGCACTTTGTGCGCGCGCCGGACGGTCGAGAGACGATGCGCGATGATGAGCGTCGTGCGCCCCGGCAAGAGCCGGTCGAGCGCCTCTTCGACCATCGCCTCCGAGTGCGAGTCGAGCGCGCTCGTCGCCTCGTCCAAGATCAAGATCCGCGGATCGCGCAGAACGGCGCGCGCGATCGCGATGCGCTGGCGCTCGCCGCCCGATAGACGCACGCCGCGCTCGCCGACCTCGGTTGCGTAGCCGTTGGGAAAGCCGCGCACGTATTCGTCCACGTTCGCGTCGCGCGCGGCCGCGCGCACGTCGTCGTCGCTCGCCCCGATGCGGCCGTACCGGATGTTGTCGAGAATCGATCCTCGGAAGAGTTGCACGTCCTGCGGAACGATCGCGATCGCTCCGCGCAGATCCGCGAGACGGACGGTCGCGATATCTATCCCGTCGATGCAAACGCGGCCCTTCTGCGGTTGGTAGAAGCGCGGCACCAGATTCACGATCGTCGTCTTGCCCGCGCCCGACGGCCCGACGAGCGCGACGATCTCGCCGGCTTCGATCGCGGCGTTCACGTCGGTCAGCGCCGGCGGCTCGCCCTCTTTGTACGTAAAGGTGACGTCGTCGTACTCGATTCGGCCGCGCACCAGCGGCAGTGCGACCGCGCCGGGCGGATCGCGGACTTCGACCGGCAGGTCGAGCAGCTCGAAGACGCGCCCCGCACCCACCATCGCCTTGCTGATGTCGCCGAAGAACGCCGCCACCCGATTCATCGGGTTCATCAGGTTGACGAGCAGCCCCCAATACATGAAGACGCGCCCGGTGTCGAGCCGGCCGACGAGGACCTCGCGCACGGAGAGCCACATGATCGCGACGACCGCGGCGACCATGATCGTCGAGATCACGAGCGGCTGCGTCTGAATGAACTGCGTGAGCTTCATGTAGGCGCCGAAGAAATCGTCGTTGCGCCGGCGGAAGCGCCCAACCTCGTACGCTTCGCTCCCGAACGACTTGACGACGCGCTGGCCTTGGAGGATCTCCGAGAGGTTGGCGGTGAGATCGGCGATGCGCTGCTGCGCGCGATGGGTGCTCGCCGAGATCAGCCGTTGAAAGTTCGAGACCGCGACCGAGACGATCGGCGCGACGAGAACGAGCGAGAGCGTGAGCAGCCAATCGAGGTAGATCATCGTCGCGAACGACGAGACGAACGTCGCGAGCGCGACGACGAGCTGCGGCACCGAGACGCTCACCGCGTCGATCATGATCTGCAGGTCGGTCGAGAACCTCGCGATCAATTCGCCCGGCCGCCATTTGTCGAACTCCCCGAGCGGCAGATTCAGCAACCGCTCGAAGAGCCGCACGCGCAGGCGCGCGACGAGATGCTGTCCGCTCCACGCGGTCAGATAGGTCTGACCGTAGATCGCCGCGTTCGCGAGCACGAGCGCGATCGAGGTTAATCCGAGCGAGAGGTAGAGCGCGCGCAAGTCGGGCGCTCGGCCCGCTCCGGGCACGAGCACCTGATTGATGATGATGCGGAAGGCGAGCGGTGGTACGATCGAGAGCACGCCGGCGAGAACGCCCATGGCCATCGCAACGGCGAGCCGCGGATAGTACGGACGCGCCTCGCGCGCCAACCGAACCAGAATGGAGCGGCGGGTCATCCGCGGCGGCACTTGACGCCGCCTTGCGGTGAAACCTCCCCCAGCGCGGGGCGGTACGTGAGGATGGCTATCTCTCCAGGAGGATCGGACAAGCTCAAATGGACTGCTATTTTCACTCGAACGTCCCGTCGGTAGCTCCCTGCGTCGAATGCGGGAAGTCGATCTGCGCCACGTGTCGCGACGAGCGCGGCGGTTGTCCTAGCTGCCGCCTCGCGGCCAAAGTCGACGCGGCCACCGCGACCCGCCAGCAGATTCCGGGGCAGGTTCCGCCCCGTCCGGCGCCAGCCGCGACGGTGCGCGGCCGAGTGACCGTCGCCACGCTTCCCGATCCGGTGGAATCGCGCGCGCTCGTCGCGCTCGGCTATCCGCTGTGGCCGTTAGCGCTGCTCTCCTTGCTCGACCGAAAGCAGTCGCGGACTCTGCGCCGCCAGGCCCTGCAGGCGCTCGGCTTCAACGCCGGCTTCTGGGGTTTCGGCGCGCTGCTCTGGCTGATCGCGCAGGTCCCGTTCATGGGTTTCTCCGCGTGGGTGCTCTTGCCGCTGCTTCCGATACTCTTCCTCGTCTCCAGCGTCTACTACGGCATCAAGACGTGGAACGGCGACGACGTTCGCGTTCCCGTAGTCGGCAGTTGGATCGACGACCGCCTCTCTCAAGGCGACGCGAACGCGCGATAGCGGCGCAGAAAGGCGCGCGCCGCGACGCCGTGATCGACGGCCGGTTTCGGATACGCCTTGCCGTCGTAGAGTGAGAGCGTGAGCTGCGCCGACTCCGAGGCGCGCCCATACCACGTCTCGATGGGAATCTGTTCGAGCTCGGGAATCCAACGCCGGACGTAGGCGCCCGCCGGATCGTACCGGCGCCGCTGGCGTTCGGGATTGTAAATCCGCGGATACTGCGCCATGTCGGCGCCAACCCCCGCGATCCACTGCCAGTTGCCCGTCGCCAGCGCCGGATCGTCGTCGATCAGCCGGCGATTCCACTCGTCGCGGCCGATGCGCCAGTCTACCCCGAGATCGAAGCAGAGCCACGACGCGGCAACCGCACGCACGTGCGGGTGCATCCAGCCGGTCGCCTCCAATTGGCGAATGCCCGCGTCCACCAGCGGATAGCCGGTCCTGCCGGTGCGCCACGCCTCGAGCGCCGGGTGCTCGGAGGCCCAAGCGAAGTCGCGCATCCGCTCTTGGAGCGGCTCGTCGTTCGTCTTCGGATAGAACCAGCTTAACTGGAGAAAGAAATCCCGGTGCGCGAGCGCCCGCAGAAAGAGCCGTAACGAGAGGCGCTCCTCGCTGAGCGCAAACGGATCGGTCAGGCGCTCGCGAACCGCGCGCGCGATTGTCCGGGCCGAGATCGTGCCGAACGAGAGATGCGCCGAAAGGTGCGAGGTGCGATCGTCGGCCGGAACGTTTGCCGCGATGGAGTACTGCGCGGCGTCCTCGCGCAGGAAGCGCTCGAAGACGCGCCGCGCGACGAGCGGCCCGGCCGCACCGCCGTCGAGGGCGCCGAACTCGTGCGGGGCCGGCAACGCTTCGCTCTCGACGCCCGACGGAGCGAAGCGGAGCAGCAGCGGATACTCATGCGACGCGACCGGCAACTCGGACCAGATCTCGAAGTACGGCGCGAAGGCGCGGTATCCGGGCCCCGCCGCGCTGCGTTCCGCCGCGCTCTCCTCGGGCGCAATCGCCGGCGCGTCGTGCACGATCTCGGCGACGAGCGAGCGTTCCTCCAACTCCGACTGCAGCTCGCGGTCGCGCTCCATCGCGCAGGACTCGTACGAAGCGCTCCAGAGCACCCCGGCCGCGCCGATCGCGCTCGCAACATCGGCGAGGACGCGGGCACGTTCCCCACGGCGCACGACGAGGCGGCTTCCTCGCTCGCGCAGCTCCGCGTCGAGCGCGGACACCGCCGCGCAGAAGAATCCGGCGCGCCGCGGCGAGGCGCGCATGCGCGCTTCGAGCGCTCTATCGAGGACGAAGAGCGGAAGGACCGAGCCGCGCGAAGCGGCGGCCGCCAACCCGGCGTGATCGTCGAGGCGCAGGTCGTTGCTGAAGAGATAGATGAAGGGCCCGTCCGCCATGGCAGGCCCGATTCGGTTGGGTCGCGCGCTTCCCTAGGCGCTAGTAGTGCACTTCCATCGCCGCGCGGCAGAGCGCGGCATCGAGGGCGCTGCGCCCCGAGCTCTTCGTGATCGTGCATCGCAGCGGCACGCCCCGCGAATTCACGCTCACCGAGAATGCCGTCGTCACCCCGATCGGCGCTCCGACGGCAAGCGATTCGGCCTGCCCTTCTCGGCGAGGGGCCGTCTGCGTGCCGAGTGCGGCGATCGCGCGCGCTTCGCGCGCCGAGATCGCCGGCCCGCCGTTGCCGGGCTCGCTCTTCTTCTCCATCGCGAACGCGCCGGCGGCGACGATCGCGATCGCCCCGAGCGCGGCGCCCCAACGCCAGGCGCGCCGCGGAGAGCCGCGTCGCGCGAGGGCGCGGCGCAGATCCGGTTCCCAACGCTCGTTGTCGCGGGCTTGCGCGACGACCGCCATCACGCGCTCGATCTCGCGCTCGCCGCCCAACTCGCCAACGCAGCGCCCGCACTCCGCGAGGTGACCGCGATAGGCGTCTCGCTGCGCGTCGCTCGCCTCACCGATTGCAATTGCGCCGGCCATTGAGGCCGCCGCCTCGCAATCGCTCAAACCCTTCATCGCTCCAAGTCCTCCTTCATCACGCTCCGTAAGACGCGCATCGCGCGGCAGACGCGCTGGCGCACGGCGGTCGCAGTCGTGCCGAGCATCTCGGCCGCCTCGCTCGACGAGTACCCCGCATAGCTCGTCAGCAGCAGCGCCGCCGATTGCTCGGGCGCAAGCCTTCCCAGCGCGGTCTGCAAATCTACCGACGCCGCGCTACGCTCGTCCACCCGCCAGGTGCTGCGGTCGATCTCGCGATCGAGCGGCAGGATGCGAAGGATCCGCTTTCGCCGGAGAAACGAGATCGCGCCGTTCGTCGCCGCGCGATAGAGCCAGCCTGCGGTGAGCTCGCGCGACGGGTCGGCCTGCAGCATCCGATGGGCCGAGAGAAAGACGTCCTGCGTGAGATCCAACGCGGCCTCGGCATCGCCGACCATCCGGCGTATGTAGCGCGCCAGCTTCGTCTGGTATGCCAATACCAAGGTTTCGACTCGCGCCTGCGCGGCCGCCGTGCGGTCGATCTCCCGGCATGCCTCCACGCCCCTATCCAACGCGCGCGTTCGCCGCGATGTGACGCCCCGCGCCCTCAGCCGCCGATCTCGGAGAACGCCCGCATCCGCGATGCCGTCTCCCCGAGGCGCAGGTGGTGGCGCTCCGGCTTGATCAGCATCGCCGACCGCAGCAACTCGCCGAGCTGCGCGGTGGTCGCCCCGGCGCGCAGCGGCGCCCGCAGGTCGATCGCGTGATCGCCGAAGAGGCAGAGCCGCAGCCGCCCGTCGGCCGTGAGGCGCACGCGGTTGCACCGCTCGCAGTAATCGTGAGAGAGGGGGCTGATGACGCCGATCGCGCCGGCCGCACCGGGAAAGGCGTAGTAGCGCGCCGGTCCGTTTCCGCCGGGGCCGACGACGGAACGCAGCTCGCGGATCGCCGAAATTTGCTCGAGAATCTCGTCCGACGAGACGTACGCGTCGCGCTGCATCCCGAGGTTCTCGTAGACGGGCATGACCTCGATGAAGCGGACGAAGATCGGACGTTCGCGCGTCAGCTCCGCGAAATCGGCCAGTTCGTCGTCGTTCTTCCCGCGCATGACGACGCAGTTGAGTTTGAGCGGCGAGAGCCCGGCACGCACGGCGGCCTCGATCCCGCGCAGCACCGCGTCGAGTCCGGGTCTGCGCGCGATCGTCTCGAAGCGATCGGCGCGGAGCGTGTCGAGCGAGACGTTGACGCGGCGCAGCCCTGCCGAGACGAGGCCGGGCAGTTGCGCCTCGAGCATCAGCGCGTTCGTCGAGAGCGCGACGTCCTCGATGCCGTCGATCGCGGCGATCGCCGCAACGAGACGATGGAGGTCGCGCCGGACGAGCGGTTCCCCGCCGGTGAGTCGAACCGCGCGAACGCCGACGGACGCGGCGGCGCGCACGACCTCGGCGATCTCCTCGTAGCTGAGAATCTCCTCGCGCGCGAGCCACGGCAGGCCCGCATCCGGCATGCAGTAGATGCAGCGCAGGTTGCACTTGTCGGTCACCGAGACGCGGAGGTAGGTGATCGGGCGGCTGAAGCCGTCGAGGAGCGAGACGGCGTTCACGGGTTCGTGAAGAGGGCGTCCGGCAGCGTAGGGTTGATCTTGTAGCCGTCGATCGTGGACGTGATATCGGCGGCATATCCAGGCTCTTCGACGTGGCCGGTCTGCGATTGGACCACGAGATTCTCGCCGACGCGCCCGTACGCGTTCGTCATCTCCGCGTACCCGCCGTTGGCATAGTTCCAGCGCAGCGAGGTCACCGTCGCGTTCCTATCGTCCACCGACGCATCGATCGAATCGACGTTGCCGCGCTTTCGCGGAACGAGCCGTAAGCGCGTCGTCCCGGAGCGGTCGGATATCTCCGTAACCTCATAGACGTCGTTCCACCTCGACGGGCTCTCGATGTGCGCGTCGAGCTTGTTGAATTGCTGGGCGACGAGCGGGACGCCGCTCGTGAAGACGACCTTGTTCTTGTCGGGCTCCTTGTAGTAGTACGTGCCGACGAGATCCGTCGAGAGAAACGGAAACGACTTCATGGCGACGTGCGCGCGCATCGTCGCCGAGAAGGCGTGAAGGTTCGGGTTGACCGCCGACATTCGAGCGAGCAGAGCGGCGGTGGTCGCGACGGCAAGCAGGCTCATGCAAAAGGTTCCAATGCCGCTACTATCTCGGCCAGCACCTCGCCGTTCCTCTCGAGCGAGCGCTGCCTGCGCAGCGCGCGCAGCGCCGGCGGCGAGCCGATTCGTCCGAGCGCCCAGGCGACGTGACCGCGCACCATCGGATGCGGATCGAGCGCCAAGCTTTCGGTCAGCGCGCCGACGGCCGAACGGTCGAGCGCGTTTCCCAGCGCGACGGCGGCGTTGCGCCGCAACACCGCGCCGCCTCGCCACCCCATTGCCGTCGGGCGATAGCGGCGCTCGTAATCGCCGCTGCGCAGGCGCAAGAGCGCGACGAGCGGCGGTCTCGCCGCATCGGGATCGCGCGGAGCCCACTCGCTCGAAGCACGGCTTCCGGCTGCGATCGTCGGCGGACAGACGAGCTGACAGAGATCGCATCCCCATACCCAGTCGCCGATCAGCGGCCGCATCGCGCGCGGAATCGCGCCCGTCCGTTGCGTTAGGTCGGAGATGCACCGGTTTGCGTCGATCGTGTAATCGCCGCGCAGCGCTCGCGTGGGGCAGGCCTCGACGCAGCGCGCGCACGTGCCGCACGATTTGCGCGAGGCCTCGTCGGCGGGGAGTTCCAGCGTCGTCACGATCTCGCCCAAGAAAACGAACGAGCCGTGTTCCGGCACGATGAGGTTCGTATGCTTGCCGACCCAACCGATGCCGGCGCGCGCGGCGAAGGCGCGCTCGGCGAGCGGACGCGTATCGCAGGCGACGGCCGTCACGGACTCGCCGGCAGCCTCGTCGATCTCGCGCGCCACCGCGTCGAGCAGCCCGCGCAGACGCCGGTGGTAATCGCCCGACCAGGCGTAGTTCGAGACGCGTCCGCGCAGCGGGGGGTTCGACCGGCTCCCGTTCGTCGCGTACGGCACCGCGACGCAGACGACGCTGCGGGCGCCGCGCAACAACGCCGCGGGATCGCTCGCGAGCCGCGCATACGCGCCGTCGTAGCTCCACGCTTCGAAATCGCCGCGGGAGAACGCCGCCTCCATGCGCCGGCGCGACTCGCCGTCGGCCGCCGCAGGCGCGACGCGCACGCTCGCGGCGCCGCGATCGAGCGCGGCGCGAATCGCGCGTTCCTTGATTCCCTTCACGTCCACGGCTGCGATCATAGCGTTGCGAGCGGACCGGGAGCGCCCAGCGGAAAGGCTTCCTCGATCGCCGCAACGTCGGCGGCGTCGAGCTCCAATTTCCCCGCTCTCGCGTTCTCTTCTACGTGCTCGAGTCGCGAGGCTTTCGGAATCGTGAAGAGGTTCGGGTCGCGCGTGAGAAACGCCAGGACCACCTGGCGCGCCGTAGCCCCGTGCTTCTCCGCGACCCGCTCGAGCGCCGCGCGGCTCGCTGCCGATCGCAGGAAGGCGCCCCGTCCGAAGGGCGTATACGCGACGATCGCGATGCGGCGTTCCCGCGCCGCCGCTACGAGCCGACGCTCGATGCCGCGCTCGCCGAGATGGTAGAGCACTTGATTGCAGGCGAGCGGCGCGCGCAGATAACCGGCCGCCTCGATCATCTCCTCGACGTCGAAATTGCTGACGCCGACGAAACGCGTCTTTCCCCGCTCGACGAGCGTGTCGAAGGCGCGCATCGTTTCCTCGAGCGGATGCGCCCCCGGCCAGTGCAGGAGCAAGAGATCGAGATAGCCGCAACGCAGGCGCTCGAGGCTGCGCTCCGCGGCCGCGAGCGTTCCGCGAAAGCTCGCGTTGCCCGGCATCACCTTCGTGACGATGAAGAGCCGCTCGCGCTCGATGCCGGCGATCGCGTCGCCGACGAGCTCCTCGACGCGTCCCGAGCCGTACATCTCGGCCGTATCTATGTGGTTCATGCCGAGCTCGACGCCGCGGCGGATCGCAGCGCGCGCCTCTTTGAGCCGCGCCCCGCTCTCGGGGAAGTTCCAGGTGCCTTGCCCGATCGCAGGGAGCTCGATGCCCGTCGGCCCGAACGCTTTGCGTCTCAGAAGAACTCGAACTCCTCGTGGCCCGCAGCGTATGCGAGCAGCCCGCCGCGCAGATGGAGCAGCTTCGTGAAGCCGGCGTCGTGCAAGCGTCGCATCGCCCAGAGCGACTTCGCGCCGACCCTGCAGGCGACGACGTAGCGCGCCGCGGTGTCGAGCTCCGACATCCGCGCCTCGAGCTGCGAGGCTGGAATCTGCAGCGCGCCGTCGATCGAGCCGAGCACCGCCTCGTGCGGCTCGCGCACGTCGAGCAAGCGCGCGTCGCGCAACGCCTCGTCGAGCTCCGCCGCCTCGATCTCCGCAAACGGCGCGTCGCCGGCCATCTCGTCGTACCGTTCCGGCGAGATATCCGATATCGCGGGCCGCTCGCCGCAGAGCGCGCATCCGGGGTCGCGATCGAAGCGAACCTCGCGCACGCGCGCCGTTAGGCTATCGACGAGCAAGAGGCGCCCCTCGAGCGGTTCGCCCGCGCGCAGCAGCAATTTGAGCGCCTCGCTCGCCTGCCACGCGCCGACGATGCCGGCGAGCGCGCCGAGCACCCCGCCTTCGGCGCAGCCCGGCCGGCTCTCGACGGGCGGCGCCTGCGGATAGAGACACCGGTAACACGGCGCGCCGCGAAAGACGCTCACCTGTCCGTCGAAACGAAAGATCGAGCCGTAGACGTCCGGGCGACCCTCCAGAAAGCACGCGTCGTTGATCAGGTAGCGCGACGAGAAGAGATCGGTACAGTCGAGCACGACGTCGTACAGACGCACGAGCTCGCGCGCGTTACTCTCGTCGAAGCGAATCGGCAGCTCGTCGATCGCGACGAGCGGATTGAGCGCTCGCAGCCGCGCGGCGGCGGCGCGCACCTTCTTCTCGCCGACGTCGCGTTCGTCGAAGATCGTCTGGCGCTGGAGATTCGTCTCGTCCACGGCGTCGTCGTCGACGATGCCAATGCGCCCGACGCCGGCCGCCGCGAGATACTGCAGCGCGGGCGACCCGAGACCCCCGGCGCCGACGACGAGCGCGCGCGAAGCGCCGAGCCGTTCCTGACCTGCCAGTCCGACTTCGGGAATCAGCAGATGCCTGCTGTAGCGGCGCAGCGCTCTCGCGTTCACGTTTTGGCTGCCGGCGCGTGGCGATCGTTCAGCCACTCCAGAACGGCCGCGCGCGCGTGCTCGGCGGCGTACGTATGATCGCTCTCGATCGTGACGAGCGACTTTGGCTCCGGCGCTCGTTCGTAGAGATCTGCGACGCTCGCGGGACTGACCATCCCGTCGCGGCTCGCCGCGACGTAGAGCGCCGGGCGTCCGGCGAGCCGAGGCAACAGCTCGTCGTATCGTTTGTCCACGCCGGCGACGAGCTCCGGCAGCGTAACCCCGACGACGTAGGACGCGCGAAAATCGGTCGCGCCCACCTTCTGCAGCGCCTCGAGCGAGGTCGGCCGGCCGAAGCCCGTCGCGATTGCGATCGTCCCGAGAATATTCCGGTCGAGCGCGGCGGTGAAGATCGCCGTCATGCCGCCCATGCTGTGGCCAAGCGTGTAGCTCGCGTCGTCGCCGCGTCCCCGGGCGAACGCGACGGCGCCGAACATCGCGTCGATGCAATCGTCCACGCCGCGCAGCTCGCCACCGCTCGCACCGAGCTTGTGGCCGGGGAAGTCGATGCTGTAGACGCCGAATCCGTGGCCGGCAAGAAACGCACAGAGAAAATCGAGGTTCTGCTTGCTCGACGAATACCCGTGTCCGGCGATCAGCGTGATGCCGCGCGGGCGCCGCGGTTCGTACCAGAGCACCGCAACCGGATTGCGTTCCGTCGAGATCCGAAACAGCTCGACCCTAGCCATGCGTCTCGCTCCACGCGGCGCCGCCGGCGGCATAGCGCTCTTGCTTCCAGATCGCCGCTCGCAACTTCAACTCGTCGATCGCGTAGCGGCAGGCGAGAAATGCCTCGGCCCGGTGCGCGGCCGCCGCCAAGACCGCAACGGAGATCTCGCCGACGGCGACTTCGCCGACGCGATGAACGATCGCGAGGCGGACGTCCCCGAAGCGCTCTCGTGCCTCTGCCTCGATGCGCTCGAACTCGGCGAGCGCCATGGCCTCGTACGCTTCGTACCATAACGAGCGGACCGCGGCGCCGTCGTGCGCGCGGCCTCGTACGATGCCGAGAAACGTAACGACGCCGCCGTCGCCGGCGCGCACCACGCGCTCGAGGTCGGCCGGGACGATCGGCTCGGCGACGATGCGAAACACGAGTGCTAGCCGCCGCCGACCGGCGGCAGCAGCGCGAGCTCGTCGCCGTCGGCCAGCGAGACGTCGAACGCGACGAGCGCGCCGTTGCGCGCGACCCGCGTGGAGGCGCGCTCCTCCTCGAGCGCCGGCTGCGTTCGAACGAGGGCCTCCCACGCGTCGCGCACGCGCTCGCCCTCGGCCAACTCGAGGATCCGATCGGGCCCGTCGAGCAGCTCTCGCAGACGCGCGAACGCGAGGACGCGAATCTTCATGGGGACGTCCTTCGACGGGTATCGCGCCGATTCGTACCGAAGCGGCTCGACGGTCGAATCGCATGATACGAGCGCTGATCCTTTTGCTCGTCGTGGCCGCAGCCGCCGTTCCGGCGGGAGCCGCGACGCCGTGTAGTCAGGAGACGTTGACGGTCGAGGGAACGCCGGTGGCGATCGGTTACTGCGTCACCGGTTCGCCGCGGCCGACCGGCTCCGAAGAGGTCGTCGTCCCCGTCGCCGCCACGTACTCCGGACCCCACGGTTCGGTGAGGCGGACGATCGAGTTGCATTTTATCGCCGGCGAGAGCGTCTCGCGCGTCATCGAGACCCTCGACCTCAGCGCGCTGGGGCTCGCCGGGACGCTTCACCTGACCCTCGCCTACTCGCGCGGCCTCGTCCAGGTCGAGGGAGCGCTGCTGACGCCCGGCGCGATCACGATTAAGTGACGCCTGCAACCCTCTTGCCGAGACGGCCCATCTAGGGGATCGTATGCGCCGGCGCTACATCGCCTTCAACAGTTCCAAGATCCCCGACGGCTGTCGATAGAGGAGCGAACTCTTCTTATGCCCTGTACGGCGACGATCCCGAATCTCACGGCTCGCGAGCAAGCGCACCACCTTTACGAAGCGATACCACCCGGTCTCTTCCGGGTCCAAGACGAAAACGAACGTATCGCCTGGCGCGTCAGCCCCGAGCCGTTCGCATTGTCCGCCGAACAGGCCGATACGATCGAAGCGCTCGGCGCGGATCTCTTAGCCTTTTACCGCGCGCTCAACAACCTGTATAACCGCAGCGCCCGCGGAACGGCGCCGGCCTTCATCGCCGAGTATCTCGATCACGGGAAACCCGAGCAAGTCGTCAAGCTCGCGCGGCAGAATCGCTTCAAGCAAGAACTTCCCGGCGTCATCCGGCCCGATCTGATCTTGACCGCCGACGGCTTCGTCGCGACCGAGCTCGACAGCGTTCCGGGCGGCATGGGCTTCGTCGGCGCGATGACGGAGGCGTACTGCCAGTTGGGCATCGAGAGCCTCGGCGGGAACGACGGGATCCCCTCCGGCTTCGCCGCGATGCTCCGCAACGCGACGCGAGTCGAGTATCCGACGGTCGCGATCGTCGTCTCCGACGAATCCGCAGACTATCGCAACGAGATGTCCTGGCTCGCCGCGACCCTGCGACGGCTCAAGCTCGCCGACGCGTGGCTGCGGCGCCCCGAAGAGGTCACCTTCAGCGAAGAGGGGCTCTTCATACGCCACGAGGACGGGCGCGAAGCGCGCATCGACGCGCTCTACCGCAACTTCGAGCTTTTCGATCTCTTCAACGTGCCCAAACAGGAGTTGATGCTCTACGCCGCGCGCCACAATCGCGTCAAGATGACGCCGCCGCCGAAGGCGACGCTCGAGGAGAAACTCTCGTTCGCGCTCTTCCATCACCACGCGCTGGCGCCGCTCTGGCGCGGGGAGCTCGGAGCCGAGCGTTTCGCACGCCTGCAGCGTCTCTTTCCAAAGACGTGGGTCATCGATCCGCGTCCGCTGCCGCCGCAGGGCGTTATCGCCGGCCTGGAGGCGGGCGGCGCGCCGGTCTCGGATTTTCGCCAGTTAATCGCGCTTCCGAAGAGCGAACGCGCCTACGTCGTGAAGCCGTCGGGCTTCTCCGAGCTGGCGTGGGGCTCGCGCGGCGTCAAGATCGGCGACGATCTCACGCGCGACGAGTGGACCTCGGTCGTCGAGACCGCGCTCGCATCGTTCGATAAGACGCCGTGGATTCTCCAGCGCTTCCACAAGGGCAAGCTCGTGAAGCAGCGCTACTTCGATCGCGACGCCGACGAGATTCGCGAGTACGACGGGCGCGTGCGCCTCTGTCCGTACTACTTCGTCACCGGCGAAGAGACCGCAGAACTCGGCGGCGTGCTGGCGACGATCGCTCCGGCCGACAAGCGGCTCATTCACGGAATGAACGACGCGGTGATGACCTCGTCCATTCGTGCCTGAGCTCGTCTTCTGCAGGCACGGCGCGACCGAAACGAACGTCGCCGGGCGCTTTCTTTCGACCGCCGACCCGCCGCTCTGTGCCGAGGGGCGCGACCAGTGCGAACGCGCGCGCGAATTCCTAGCGCCGTTGCATCTCGAACGATGCCTCGTGAGCCCGATGCGGCGCTGCCTCGAGACGCGCGAGATCGTCGCACCAAACCTGCCGTTCGAGATCGAAGGCTCGCTGCGCGAGGTTGACTTCGGCGCGTGGGAAGGCAAGACGATCGAATGGCTGCAGAGCAACGCGCCGGAGCTCTTGGAGCAACGCCGGCTAGAGCCGGTGCGCTTTCGGCCGCCGGAGGGCGAGAGCATCGAAGATGCCGCGCAGCGGCTGCGAACGCTCGCGCAAAGGCTGCAACGCGCGAGCGCGACGCTCGTCGTCGGTCACCGCGTGACGCTGGGCATCCTCGAGCGTTTGGTGCGCGACCTGCCGCTCGACTCGCGATCGGTTGCGCCGCTCGAGCCGGGCGAGGTTAGGATCGTTCGCGAGTAAGAACGGCGTCCTGAGAGGGGACCAGGATCACGTCGGGGACGAGCGTCGCCGGATCGTACCAGATCGTAACGACGATCGGACGATCGATCGAGAGCACGGAATCTTGCGAAGAGACGTTTGCCGGACGTACGGGCGCCGCGGCACCGTTGGTCGTCAGCGATTGCGCCTGCGCGCTCGTCGGCGTGATCCACGTCACCGCGGGATCGCCCCAAGCGCCGAGTTGCGCGGGAAGCGCGAAGAGGCCGGCGAGCAGTCCCGGCTCGATGACGACGAAGTGCCGCGTGTTCGCGCCGAGCGTCACCTGCTGCGGCGCGCCGGTCAGCGCGCCCGCGACGGTCGCCGACGTAGACGAGAGCGTCACGTTAACCGTCAGGTTCTGGCCGGGCGTCGCGTAATTGCCGTCGTAGCTCGTCGGCGAGAGATCGGGGCCGAGCCCGAGCGTCGCCTTCGCGGAGAGCTGCATCCCCATGACCGACGCGTGCGAATCCTCGTCGATCTTCGTCGTCGCGGCGTCGCGCGAAACGTTGACCGCCCAGGCCCCGATCTTCTGCCCGCCCATCGCGGCGGTGTATCGGTAAGTCCCGGGCGGGGGAAAGCTCGCGCTCGCGAGCGCCGCCAGTACGGCGGTCGCGAGGAGCGTGGTCGTCACTCTGCGCCGATCATGTCCTTCGTGTGCCAGGCGATGTTGCCGGCACGGTCGCCGACGCGCTCGAGCGAGGCCAGGACGAAGAGATAGCGCGTTCCGGGCCGGACGATCTCGGGATCGGTTCGCATCTCCTCTTGCAGCAGTTTGATGCTCCGCTTGTAGAGCTTGTCCACCTCGTCGTCGCGGTCGATCACGTCGCTCGCGAGGTTCGCGTCGCGCTCCGTGTAGGCACGCATCGCGTCGAGCAGCATCGAGTGGGCGACGCTTGCGATGCGGTCGATCTCGACTCGCTGCGGGCGCATCGGCTGATCGGAGAGCTTGATCGCGTTCTTCGAGATGTCCACGGCGTAGTCGCCGACGCGTTCGAGGTCGGTCGCGATCTCCAGCATCGCGGCGATCTCGCGCAATTCGCCGGCCACCGGCTGCTGGCGCCAGATCAGCTCGATGCAGTGCGCCTCGACGCTGCGCCGCAAGTCGTCGACCGTGTCGTCGCCCGCCACGACGCGCGCGCCGGCCGACGCATCGCGACTGTTGAGCGCATCGACCGCGACGCGAATCGCGTCGCCGACGAGCGCGCCCAGCCGTACGACGTCGAGCCGCGTCGCTTCCAGTGCTTCATGATATGCCGTCCGTACTGCCACCACCGCCTCCCGCGCTAGTATAGGTCAAAGGGCACTTCCCCGCAACGGAACGAAGGAACCTTCAGCCTTCACCTAACCATAAGGTTCTCTATATGCCGTTTGAAGATATCCTGGTCGTCGTCGACGAGCCGCTCGCCATCATCACGTTCAACCGGCCGAACGTGCTCAACGCTCTGCGCACCACGCTCCTTGCGGAACTCTCGGTTGCGCTGGCCGAGATGGATCGCGATCCCCGCGTCCGTTCCATCATTATAACGGGCGCCGGCGAGAAAGCGTTCGCTGCGGGCGCCGACATCGGCGAGCTCAACGCGCTCGCCAGCGCGGGTTCGGGTGCGGCGCAGTCGCGCAGCGGACAGGCCCTCACCCGACAGATCGAGCGCTTGAGCAAGCCGGTGATCATGGCAATTAACGGCTTCGCGCTCGGCGGCGGATGCGAGATCGCGATGGCCGGCGACATCCTCATCGCGAGCGAGAACGCGAAGTTCGGTCAGCCTGAGGTGAACCTCGGCCTGATCCCCGGCTACGGCGGAACCGCCCGAACGACGCGGCTCGTCGGCAAGGGCATGGCGAGCTATCTCTGCCTGACCGGCGAGATCATCGACGCGCGCGAAGCGCTGCGCATCGGCCTCGTCCAAAAGGTCGTGCCCGCAGCCGAGCTCCTCGACGAAGCGCGACGCATCGGGTCGGTCATCGCATCGAAGGCGCCGCTCGCGGTTGCGGCCTGCAAGCGCACGATTAACAACGGCGGGCATCTCTCGATTGACGACGCGCTCGAGCTCGAAGCGCTCGAGTTTGGAACGCTCGTGGATACCGACGACATCAGGGAAGGCACCGGCGCGTTCTTGGAAAAGCGCAAGCCCGTCTGGAAGGGCAAATAACCGCTTAGAGCCGCTGCTGGGCGTTGCTCATCGCGAGCGCGATCGCCGGATTGAGCCCCTCCCAGCGCGCGCGCACGTGTCCGGTCGAGTCGATGACGACCAGCGTCGGGAAACCCTCGACCGCGAACAGCGCTCGAGCGGTGCTCGATGGATCGAGCGCCACGTTCTGCAGCGAGTAGCGGCGCGCGAACGCCGCCGCGACGGTCCGCTGCTCGCCGACGTCCACCGGAACGACGATTGAGCCGGGGTGCGCGCGCGACCACGACTCCACGAGCGGCAGCTCGAGCTTACACGGCACGCACCAGCTCGCGAAAAAGTCGAGAAAGACGACGTGTCCCCGATGCTGCGCGACGCCGAACGAACCGCCGTCGAGCCGTTCGTAGACCGCGTGCGGCGCGGGATAGCCGGGCGAATCGAAGGAGCGCGGCGCGACGAAGATCTTCCAAAGCGCGAACGCGATCGCGGCGACCGCGGCCGCGTCCCAGATCCTACTCCGCGCGAAAGACTGCCGCGATGCCTTGTCCGCCACCGATGCATGCCGACGCGACGCCGTAGCCGCCGCCGCGCTCGCGCAGTTCGTGGAGCGCCGTGATCGCGAGCCGCGCTCCCGAAGCGCCGAGAGGATGGCCGAGCGCGATCGCGCCGCCATGCGGATTGAGCCGCTCGCCATCGGCCTTCATCTCGCGCAGACAGGCGATGACCTGCGGCGCGAAGGCTTCGTTGATCTCGAGCACCGCGAGGTCTTTGAGCCCGATCCCGGCGCTCTGCAGCGCGCCCGGAATCGAGAACGCCGGGCCGATGCCCATGATCGCGGGATCGACGCCGACGACGCTCGCGGAGACGAGCCGTCCGAGCCACGGCAGCCCGTCGGCCTCCGCCCGTTCGCGCGTCGTCAGCACGACGGCGGCCGCGCCGTCGGTGATGCCGCTCGCGTTGCCGGGCGTCACGACGCCGTCCTTGACGAAACGCGCCGGGAGCTTGCCGAGCTTCTCCATCGAGAGTCCCTGGCGCGGACCTTCGTCCTTTTCGACGCGCACGGTCGTGCCTTTCGGCCCCGGAACGTCGACGGCAACGATCTCTTCGGCGAAATAACCGCTGCTCTGTCCGGCGAGCGCGCGCTCTTGGCTCGCCAATGCGAACTCGTCGGACTCAGAACGCGAGACGCCGTACTTCTTCGCGAGATTCTCCGCGGTGATCGCCATCGGGGTATTCCCGTACGAATCGATCAGCGCCGTCCAGAGCGAATCTTCGAACGCGACGTTCTGACCGAGATGAAAGCCCTTGCGCGCGCCGCGAACGACGTGCGGCGCCTGGCTCATGTTCTCCGCCCCGCCTGCGAGCGCGTAGTGCGCGCTTCCCAAGGCGAGCGATTGCGCCGCGGAGAGAATCGCCTGCAGGCCCGAGCCGCAGAGCCGGTTGACGGTGAGCGCCGGCACGCCGACCGGCAGCCCGGCGCGCAGCCCGACGTGACGAGCCAAATAGATCGCGTCGGCGCTCGATTGAATCACGTTGCCGAAGACGACCTCGTCGATGGCGTCCGGCCGCACTCCGCTGCGCTCGATCGCCGCCTCGGACGCCGCAACGGCGAGATCCGTCGCGGTCAGATCGGAGAGCGCCCCGCCGAGATTCCCAAACGGGGTTCGGGCTCCCGCGAGTATGACGATCTCGGTCTTATTGAATGCGATGCTCATAGGACGCCGAGTATTCCTCGCGCGCGCAGGCGCGTCCCGGCAGGCGCGTCGCCCGGCCATCCCTAAGTCCGCCGCGTATGCCGATCAGCCGACCCGCCGCCGTCACGCTCGACGCCAGGTCACTTGCGCCCGCCTCGAGGAGCGAGACGATCGTCGACGCGTTCGACAAGCTGCAGATCGGCGGCGTGCTCGAGATCACCGAGGAGACCGATCCGCGCGCCCTGCGCAACGAGATGGCGCAGCTGCGCCCCGGGCGTTTCTCCTGGGACGCCCGCAATCTCGGCAGCAACCGCTGGACGATACGCCTCGAGCGCATCGACGAGAACGCGAGCGGCGAGGTCTTTCTCACGCACGTCGCCGCATTCACCTCGGCGAAGGCGAGCACGGTCAAAGAACTCGCGTCGCAGATGAGCGAACGCAGTTACCGGGCCGGCGAGACGATCTTCGACGAGGGCGAGGCCTGGCCGTATCTCGGGATCGTCAAGAGCGGCAAAATTATCTACACGCTGCTCTCGCCCGACGGTAAGACGCACACGATCGGCGAGCGCTTGACCCACGACACGCTCAACGAGAGCGGAACGTTCGATAGCGGCGGCGCGACGACGCGCGCCGAGGCGCTGACCGACGCGACGATCGTCACGCTGCCGAGCGAGGCGCTCATTCACGCGGCGCGGAACGACGCCGAACTCGCGCTCGGCTTTCTCATCGCCTCGTCGCAGGCTCGCCGGCGCTCGATCGACACGATCGCGGATCTCGCGTTCGCGCACGTGCTCCAGCGCGTCGCGAAGTTCTTGCTCGGCTACGCGCGCGCATCGGTCGGCATGGCGCGCGGCCTTCCCGGCGTCGAGAATCTCTCGCAGGCGCAGATCGCTGCGGCGGCCGGCACCGTGCGCGACATGGCGGCGCGTGCGCTGCTGCGGCTCAAAAATGCCGGCGCGCTCGAACTCGACCGCGGCCGCGTCAAGGCAATAGACCGCGCGAGGTTGGCGGCCTTCGCCCACAACGTCCAGGCCCCGCCGGTTTAGCGCGTTCCGCTAAATTCGGTAAACGGAGGCGCCGGCGTTTGGATCGACGAGGGCCGAATGTATGCGCGGTCCGCTGCACATGATCGAATCGCGTCCGATCTCGATCTTCATCCGCGCGACCTCGCCGCCCATCACGTCGTCGACGGCGCAGCCCTCGACCTTGCCGGGAACGCGCGCCATGATGACGTAGCGACCCGGATCGAGCGTCACGTCGCTGAAGAACCCGCGTGCGTTGGTCTGCAGCGTCATGATCTGATTCTGCGCGTTCTCGACGTACGGCGCGCGGTAGTAATAGAGGGTCACGTGCGCCATCGGCTGACCCGTCCTCACGTCGACGACGGTTCCGGAGATGCCGCCCTTATCGTCGGCCCGGGCGGCCGTCGCGACGCAGACGGCCAGCGCGAGCGCGATTGCCAAATGCTTCATGCCGAATCTATTCCCGCCGAGAGCGGCTTTAGACGGATTCGAGCGCCGCTGTCTCCTCGGTCGCCGCGGCCTGCAAATCGAAGGCCGCCCGCTTGCTCTTCGCAGCCGCGTCGGCGAGCGGTTGATCGGGAGTCGGGCGAGGACGGTCGAGCAGCTCGCGTCCCTTGCGAACCGCGCCGATCGCGCCGGAGAGCCTGATCTCCATCTCGGAGAGAACGTCGGCAGCGTAGCGGTCGGCGCCCTCGCGCACCGCGCGCGCGCGCTCCTCGGCTTCGCGCAACACGATCTCGGCGGTCGTTCGCGCCCGCTGCACGATCTCGTTGTCGTCCACGAGCTCTTCGTGCTTCGTCGCGGCTTCGTCGACGATCGCTTGCGCTTTCTCCTGCGCCGCACGCATCACGCGCTCCTGATCGCGGGCGATCACTTTTGCGCGACCTACTTCCTCGGGCAGCTGCGCGCGAATCTTTTCGAGCAACTCGAGCAATCGCTCCTCGGAGAGGATGCGATATCCGGCGGGGAGCCACGTTCCCTCATGAACGTAGGCCTCGAGTTTGTCCAGCACGCGATAGACCGACATTGCTACCTCCGTTGCAAGTGAGTGCGTTTCTCCGACATCAGGCGGAGCACCGGTTCGGGAACGAGCGCGGCGACGTCGCCGCCGAGAAAGAAGACCTCTTTGACCAGGCTCGAGCTAACGAACGAATATTTTTGGTCGGACATCAGGAAGAGCGTATCCACGTCCGAGAGAGACCGGTTCATCAAAGCCGCCGACATCTCGCTCTCGAAGTCCGAGACGACCCGCAGACCCTTGACGATCACGTCGGCGCGCGCCGAGCGCACGTAGTCGGCGAGCAGGCCTCGGAAGTGCTCGACCGTCACGTTGGGCAGCCGCGCGGTGCTCGCTTTGAGCATCTCCTCTCGCTCCTCCAACGAAAACATCGGCGCGCGCTTCTGCGGATTGACGACGATCGCGACGCGCAACTCGCCGAAGACGCCCGACGCGCGCTCGATGACGTCGAGATGCCCGTTGGTCGGCGGATCGAAGGAGCCCGGATAGACCGCGCGCGTCACGCGCATCAGCTTACCGTTGGTCAAGGTTCCGCCTCGAGGAAGGCGAGAGCGACATCGCCGTAGACTTCTTCGCGCACCGAGCGATACCCGGGTATCTCGGGCAGGATCCGCTTGGCGGCGTGCTCGTAGACGACGAGCGCGTCGGGCGCAAGTAAATTGCGCTCGCGCATCAGGCGCAAGAGCTGCAGCGGCACGGGATCCGCATACGGCGGGTCGAGATACACGATGTCGAACGGCCCTTCCAAGCGGTAGAGCGCGCGCTCCGCCGGCGCCGGGAAGACCGTCACGACGTCCTCGATGCCGAGCGTCTTTGCCTCTTCCTCGATAACCTGCGCGATCTCGCGCCGGCCCTCGACCGAAACGACCCGCGCCGCGCCGCGCGACGCCGCCTCGAACCCGATCGCGCCGGTTCCGGCGAAGAGATCGAGCACGCGCGCGCCCTCGAGGCGATGCATCAGAATCGAGAAGAGCGACTCCTTGACGCGCCCGGGCGTCGGACGCACCTGCGAGCCCTTCGGCGAGCGCAGCTTTCTGCTCCCCAGCGATCCGCCGGTGATCCGCGGCATCCTTGCGTTAGAACTCCGTCGGCGCGATCGGAAGCAGCGCCGGACGCAGCCACGTGTCGTCGCCGAGCCACTCGTAACGGATCGTCGAATACGGAACCGTTCCGTAGGAGAGCAGCTGGTCGTGGAAGCGGCGCAGCTCAAAGGCGCTCCCCTCGCGATCCTGCACCAGTCCGATCAGCGTCTGGATCTGCGTCTTGCCGACGAGATAGTCGATCGCTTGACCGGGATCCATCGCAAAGCGCGTCGCTTCGCCGCGCGCGGTGTCGTAATCGATGCCGGCGTTCTTCTGAAAGTACGCGATCGCTTGCGGCAGCGTCATCGTCCCGGTCGCGAGGCCGACGTCCACGCCGATCCGCGTCGCGCGATGGCGCATCAGATGGAGTACCTGCAGCCGCGCTCCCGGGTCGTCGTCGTAGAGGCCTTCGCGCATGAGCATCTCCTCGCCGTAGAACGCCCAGCCTTCGGCGAAGACGCCGTCGCCCTGCACGTGGCGCACGAAATCCGGATTGTGGTACGCCTCGGAGAACTGGAGGAAGTGCCCGGGGATCCCTTCGTGGCCGAGCAGCGGCAGCACCGACTGACGAGCCTGCTGCACGAAGAAGCTTTGATTGCTCGGACTGAAATCCGGCACGAAATAGAAGCCCTGCGGATCGTCGGAGAACATCGGCGGCGGGTTCATGAATCCGCCCGGATACGTCGCGGCGAGCGCCTTCGGCACCTCGACGATGTGAAACGGGCCGATATACGACGGAATATCGAGGATCGCGTGCGAGTCTATGAACGCTTTGATCTTTGCGAGGCTGCGCTCGTAGTAGGCTAAGAACTCCTCTTTCGTCCCGAAGGTCGGAGCCGGCGACGGCGTCGGCTCGTGCGCGTCGCGGCCCGTCTCCCAGACCTGGAGCGCGCGATCGCGCGCGAGTTCGTAACGCCCGATCGCCGCGACCTGTGCGGAGTCGTACGGAAGCATGAGCACGCGCCGCAGGAACCAATCGTACTGCCGGCGCCCGACCGCGAACCCGCCCGCGTGAAACGTCGTCATGTTGGCATCGAGCCACGCACGATAGCCGTGGAGCGCGCCGAGCGCAACCGACTGTGCCTGCGCGAGATCGTGCCGGGTCTGCGGCGAGGTGTCTTTCGCAATCTCGTCGAGCGTCGTCGTGTAGAGGGAGTCGCCGTCGCGAATATCGTCGGATGCGATCTGCGCGAACTCACGCACCGTCTCGGTCAGGTTCGCGCGTCCCTGTTCGAGCACGCGCGGACAGGCGCGCAGCCGCCCGATCGCCGAGCGTATCCGGACCTCGTCGCTTGCGTACTGCCGCTTGACGATCGAGAAGATGCCGTTGCTGCACTCGCCCTCGTAGAGGCTCGGATTGCGCCGGAGTCCGCGCAGGACCGTCCGCTGCCACCAATCGCTCTCCAGATTCGCCCGAATCAGCAGGTAGTCGACGCGCGCGTGGGCATCGGTTCCCGGCAGAGGCTGGAGCGCCGCTAGCTCGTTGCGATAGACGCGTAATTGCTTCATCTGCGCGGCCAGCGTCGCCGCCGAGTAGTCGGCGAGGAGCGCGTCGTACGTGTGGATGCCGGCATCGGTCGCCGACGCCGGCTCCTGCTGGAAGGACCAATACGTGTAGCGGCGCTCGAGGTCGACGAGCTTCGCTTGATATGCGGACGGCTGCGGTGGCGGCGCGGCGGCAAGCAGCGCGCAGGCCGCGCCGAGTAAGACGACGATTTGCTTCACGTACGCGCTACCTCCGGAAGAAGCTCGATGAGGTCGTTAACGTTGTGGATCGTGTGACCGGGAGCCGCCACGCCGGCGGGATACTCTTTGTGCTCCCAATTGAGCCAGACGGTCTGCATGCCGGCCTCGTGCGCTCCCGCAACGTCGCCATGCGGATCGTCGCCGACGTAGATGCTCTGTTCCGGTTCCGTTCCCAGCGCGCGCAGCAACGCCTCGAAGGCTCGCCGCGCCGGCTTCGGCTCGCCGATCTCGCTGCTCACCAAGACCGGACCGCGGAAACCAGCCTGCTCCGCCTTGCGCAGCTGCAGCGGATTCCAGCCGTTGCTCAGCACGGCGACGACGATTCCTCGTTCGCGCAAAGCGTCGAGCGTCGCCTTGACGCCGGGCAGCGCGACGACGAACTCGTCAACCATATCCACCGCCGCGTGACGAAACCCCGTGACGTGCCGCTCCGTCGGCTCCACCCCGTGCTCGGCAACGAAGCGGCGCACCGCCTCGTCCACCGGGAAAGCCCCGCTGCGTTGCCGCGCGAGCAGCGCATCGATCGAGCCGATCTCGTCGGCGAGCGTTCCCTGCGTTCGGCCGCCCTCGCCGAGAACCGCTTCCAACAGGCGCAAGAACGCGACCCGCTCGAGCCGGTTATCTATTGCGAGGGTGTGGTCGAGGTCGAAACCGACTCCACGGACGGCGCGCATCCCGGGCGCGTTCGACGCAGCGCGGGCTTCGCCCCTATGGCTACTTCGGGGCCGGGCCGGTGACGACGCGCACGAACGCATCCGGGCGGATGTAGCGCGCCAGCGCGTCTTGGACGCCGGCGGCGGTCGCCGAGAGTTCCGCTTGCGCGTCGAGCACGTTCTGGTTGAGCGGAAGCCCCAGCTCGGAGTAATCGAGCAGCTGTCCCGTCACGCCGTCGTAACTCGATTCGCGAATCGGCACCTCGCCCATCAACTGCGCCTTCGATCGCAAAAGGCGATCCGCGGCGATCGGTTCGCGCTGTATCTGCGCGAGCACCGCGCGTACCTGCGCCTGCGCGGGCAGCACGTTTTTCGGATCGCAGCCATAATCTATGCTGAACGTGCCACGCACTCGCCCGGCAGAAACGCTGCTGTCTACGTCGTAGGCGTAGCCGTGCACTTCGCGCAGGTCGTGATAGAGCAGCGACGAGTAGAAACCGCCGGTGAGGACCGCATTCGCGAGTTGCAACGGCGCCCACGCCGGATCCGAGCGGACGAGCGCGAGCGTCTCGACGAGCTTCACCGAGGACTGGACGCGCCCGGTCGCCGGCACGTCGAGTTGCGCCGGCGCGTTCTGCGGGACGGGCGGAGGTTCGACGTTCGGCGTCGGCCCCTGCGCGATCCAACCTCCAAAATACTTTTCGAAGATTGCCTGCGCCGCTTGCGGCGTGGTGTCGCCGATTACGACGATCGTCGTGAGATCGGGACGGTACGCACTCGCGTACCAATTCTTCACATCGTCGAGCGTGAGGGCGCTCACGCTCGCGGGCGTCGCGAAGCGCTGCTCCGGATCGCCCGCGGGATAGAGCGCTTTGTCGAGCGCGACCTGCGCGAGATGCTCGGGGGTGCTCATCGCCCCGGCGAGCTCGCCGGAAGTCTGCCCGCGCACGATCGCAAAGTCGGCAGCGCGCAGCGCCGGATGGAGCTCCTCGTCGGCGAGCAGCTGGACCCCGCGCTCGAACTGCGAGGAGAGTACGTCGAGCCCGAAATCCGTGCCGGCATCGGTGCTCGCCGCGATCTTGTCGAGCTCCGCCTGAAACGCGACCCGGTCGAGCGTCGTCGTTCCGTAGGGCAGCAGGGCGGCGGTCACCGAAGCGACGCCCTCTTTGCCCGGAGCCTCTTGCACCGCCGGATTATTGAGAATCTCGCCGTCGACCACGACCGTGTGCGAGATCTGCTCCGGCTGCACGATCAGCCGAATTCCGTTGGAGAGCCGCATGTCGGCCGGCGCCAGCGTCTGCTCCGGCACCCGCAGATGATCGAGCACGTGCTGGGCCCACGCCGGAAGCGGCTCGTGCGTCGTCGGAGGAACCTCGTTGTTCTCTTTCGCCAAACCGGCCGACGCGCCGACCGATCCCGCGTTCTTCGGCACCGCGTACGCGACGACCGCGCGCGTGTTGTCGAGATACGTTCGCAAGACGCGATTGACGTCGGCGACGGTCACGCGGTTAAACTCCGCAATCGCGGCGTCGGGCGACGTCCGGCCCTCGACTGCGACCGCATCGCTCCACTCGTCGGCGAGCCCTTCGATCGAATTCGCGCCGAACTCGAGCCCCGCGATCTCGCGGAGCTTCGAAGCCTCGACGAGATCGGGCGGCACGCCGCTCTGCTTGTAGCCGTCGACGATCGCGCGCATCTCGCGATCGATCGTCTGCGGCGGCGTCGTCACCGGCACGGCGCCGAAGGCGATCGCGATGCCGACCTTCGGGAACGTCTGCGTCTGGAACTCGGTGCCCAGCGCCTTTCCGGTATACGGCAGGCTCCCGAACGCGCTGCGCGGGCTCGAGAGCACGTCGCCGAGGATCTGCCCTGCGGCGTAATCCCGGCTGGCATACCCTGGGAAGCGATAACCGATCAGGACACCGGTGAACGACTGGTCGGATGTGTCGTGATAGATCGCGCCCCGCAGCGGCCGCAGCCGCACCGGTTCGCGCGGCGGCAGCGTTCCGGCCGGAACGTCGCCGAAGATCTCGCGTACCTTCGCGATCGTCGCCTGCGGATCGACGTCCCCGGTGATGATGTAGATCGCGTTATTCGGTTTGTACCACCGACCGTAAAACTTGCGAAGCTCGGCGGCGTTGACTTGCTTGGCAAAGCCTTCGACCGTTCCGAGGCCGTTCTTCGCGTACGGAGTGCCGCCGAGCAGACGGCCGAGCATCTTGACGAATAAGCGGTAGAACGCGTTGCTGTTGTCCTGCTGCACCTCTTGCGTGATCGCGCCGCGCTCTTGCTCCCAGAGCTTCTGCGAGAGCAGCAGACCGGTCGCGCGCGACCGTTCCGCGCGAAGAGCGATGTCGAGATAGTCCGACGGCACGGTGAAGAAATACCGGGTTACCGTGCTCTGCGTATCGGCGTTGAAATCGCCGCCGGTAACGCCGATCGAATCCATCAGCTGCGCCGACGAGAGCGTCGAGCTTCCGCGAAACATCATGTGCTCGGTCGCGTGTGCCAACCCGGGGATCCACTGCTCGTCGGAGCCGACCTGATAGTCGAGCATCGCCGTAGCGACCGGCGCGAGCGGGTCGCGCACGACGATCACGCGCAGGCCGTTTGCCAGCGTCGCGCGAGCGACGTCCGGCGCGGCGCGCGCGACGGCGGGCTGGAGGCCGAAGAGGAGCGTGGCGGCGAGCGCGGCCGCGAAGCCGTGTTTGGACATGCGAGCCGCTATTCGTGCCGCCGGGGCGTAACCCTCACGACGAGAGGAGCAGCGCCCGCGTGCTCGGCTGCGCCGCGAGCGTCGCGCGCAGCCCCGCGTGCTCCGGCCGCTCGAGCTGCGGGTCGGAGGCGAGCACGTCGACGGCGGCGAGTTTTGCGGCCCGATAGATCTCGACGTCGCGAAAGAGATCGCCGAAGCGCAAGTCGGCCGCGCCGGATTGCGCCGTACCCGCGAGATGGCCCGGGCCACGGAGCCGCAGATCTTCATCGGCGATCTCGAAGCCGTCGGTCGTCCGCGTCAGCACTTCGAGGCGCTCGGCCTCGCCGGCGTCGTCGGGATAGACGAGGATGCAGTACGACTTCGCCGCGCCGCGGCCGACGCGGCCGCGAAGCTGGTGCAGCTGCGCGAGACCGTAGCGGTGCGCGTCGAGGACGACCATCACCGTGGCGTTAGCGACGTCGACGCCGACTTCGATCACCGTCGTCGACACGAGCACGTCGAGTTCGCCGCGCACGAACCGCGACATGATCTGCTCCTTCTCGCGCGGCGCCAGGCGGCCGTGGAGCAATCCGACGCGAAGATCGGGAAAGACCTCGCTCGTCAGGCGTTCGGCTTCGACGACGACGCTCGTTGCGGTTCCCTCGCCCTCCTCGATCGCCGGCGCGACGATGTACGCCTGTTGTCCGGCGGCAACGATCTTGCGCACGAATTGGTAGACGCGGTCCAACCGGCCGGCGCGCACGGCAAAGGTCTCGATCGGCGTGCGCCCGGGCGGAAGCTCGTCGATGACCGAGAGATCGAGGTCGGCGTAAACCGATTGCGCGAGCGTGCGCGGAATCGGCGTGGCGGTCATGTGCAGCGTATGCGGCGACGCGCCCTTCGCGCGCAGCTTCGCGCGCTGCTCGACGCCGAAACGATGCTGCTCGTCGATGATCGTGAGCCCGAGCCGATCGAAATCAACGCCCTGTGTCAAGAGCGCGTGGGTACCGACCGCGAGCGCCGCCTCGCCCCCGGCGAGCCGCGCGATGGCCGCGTTGCGCGAGCTCGCACTCTGACTTCCGAAGACCGCTTCGACTCCGATTCCGAACGGCAGCAAGAGCGGCGCGAGTTTTCCGGCGTGCTGCCAGGCGAGCAGCTCGGTCGGCGCCATGAGCGCCGCCTGCATGCCGTTGTTTGCGGCGAGCACGACGGCCGCGGCGGCGACGAGCGTCTTTCCGCTGCCGACGTCGCCCTGCAAGAGCCGGTTCATCGGCACGTCGCGGCTCATGTCGTTCCAAATCTCGAGAATCGCGCGCCGCTGCGCTCCGGTTGGCTCGAAATCGAGCGCGGCCTCGAAGCGCTCGAGCAGATCGGGAGGCACGCGCAGCGCGGTTGCGTCGTGATCGCTCTCGCGCGCGCTGCGACGCAACTGCGCCGCCGCCGCGAGCGCGAAGAACTCCGAGAATACGAAGCGCTCGCGCGCGCTTTCGGCCTCTTCCGGCGAACGCGGCGCGTGCACCGCGCGGTAGGCCGCGTCGAGCGGCGGATAGCCGCGCTGCGCCGCGAGCGACGGCGGCAGCGGGTCGTCCGGTACGTACTCGAGCAAGCGATCGAGGTTCTTCTTCACCACCGTCGCGATCTTGCGGCTTGCAAGTTCCTTGCTCGCGCGATAGATCGGCACGAGCTCTCCGCGATAGACCTCGCCATCGCCAAGTTGCGCGTAGTGCGCGACGTTGACGGAAGCTCCCGAGAAGCTTCGCTCGACGCGCCCGCGCACGAAGAGCCGCATCCCCTCGCGGAAACGCCCGAAGACATAACGGTTTCGCCCGATCCACTTTGCAAGGAACGTATCGCCGGCGTCGTCGCAGAGCGTCACCTCGACGATCTCCAGGCCGCGCACGCGACGCTCTTTGATCGCGACGACGCGACCGACCGCGTTCTCCTCTCCGCCGCTCTCGCCGAGACGCGCCGCGGGCGTCGGAAAGCGGAGGTCGTCGTAGCGGAAAGGCAGATATTCGAGGAGCGCCTGCGGATCGCCGATGCCGAGCGCTTCGAAGAGCGGCGCGGTCTTCGCGCCGACGCCGGCGAGGTCGCCGATCATCCGGACGCCTCGGCGCGTTGCAAGGCGGCGTACGCGGCGCGAACTTCGGGCGTAGCGACGCCGTAGCGCGCGCCTAGTTCGCAGACCGCGCCGAGAATTGGATCCGCTTCGAGCGCGCGCCCGCGCTCGAAGTCTTGCAGCATCGAGGTCTTCACGTCGTCGAGCCGCGCGGCGTACGCGATGCGCGCATCCACGTCAACCTCGCCGACGACGCCCATCGCCTGCCCGACTCGAAGCGCTTCATCCATGAGGCGCCGCACGTGCGCGCGCGCCTGGGGGTCGGAGAGCATCGCGGCGATCGTCGCCTTGCGCAGCACGCTGACGGCGTTGAGGCCGACGTTGTTAACGAGCTTGAGCCAGACCGTGCGCCGGATGTCCGGGTCCGCTTCCGCCGCAAGCGAGGCGCGTTGCAACAGCTGCACGAGCTCCGCGGCGCGCCCGTCGCAGCCGCCGCCGGGATTGCCGAACGCGTAGCGCAAGCCGCCGCTCTGACGCACGCGTCCGGGTGCGACGACCGTTCCCGAGACGTGCACGACGCAGCCGACGACCTGCGCGTCGGCAAAGAGCCGTCCGATCTCGCCGCCGGGATCGACGCTGGACAGAGGCGGCTCGCGTTCGTACCAAAACGGAACGCCGTTCTGCATCGTGACCACAACGGTCGCCGAGCCGGCATACGGCGCGAGCGCCGGCAAGATCTCGGGCCATTGGTGCGCCTTGAATGCGAGCAAGAGATAATCCGCGTCGCCAATATGGGATGCGTCGCGGAGGTCGGCGGCAACGGAGAACGTTCCGAGATCGCTCTCGACGTGCAGTCCGCCGCTCGCAATCGCCGCTGCGTGCTCGCCGCGCGCGACGACCACCGTGGGCACGCCGGCCTTCGTGAGCGCGGCTGCGAGGAAGCCGCCGATCGCGCCGGCGCCGACGACGGCGACGCGCGTCATCGGAGAGAGATGGAGGCGACGGGCAGATTCGAACTGCCGAATGGGGCTTTTGCAGAGCCCTGCCTTACCACTTGGCTACGTCGCCGCACGGACGGTTGGCGGAGTTGGAGCGGGTAGTGGGAATCGAACCCACGCATCAACCTTGGGAAGGTCGCAGGCTGCCATTACATCATACCCGCACCGCAGCGACCCTTCCGGTTCTATCACCCCCATACCCCGTCCTACAACCCCGAATCCGCCGTTCGAGTTGAGCAAGCGTGCGAGCTATGAGATCAGGCTGATCGCGTGCGCCAAGACGATCGCGATCGTGATGAGCGAGATGAGCGCCTCCGCGCCCATGAGCGCCTTCGCCCAGCGGCTGAGCGGCATGACGTCGGCCGGGCTGAACGCCGTCGCGGTCGTGAACGCAAGGTAGAGATAATCGAGGAACTGCGGCTTCCAGAACGGGTCGATGCAGACGGTCTCTTTTCCGCCCTGGAGCAGCATGGACATCTGCGGAAAAAGGAAGTCGGCGTTGCAGAATTCGGTCGCCGCGTTGGCGTGTGCCCGCGCGTCGGGTCCGTCCCCGTCGAGCTCCCAGAACCAGAGCGCGAAGACGAGGATGTTCGTGAACCAAATTTGCGCGCCGATTCGCAGCAAGACGCCGGGCTCGTGCACGGCGGCCTTCGATGGATGAAAGAGCGACGCAACGAGCAGCAGCACCGATGCGAGATTGAAGAAGTTCACGATCGCGATCAGTAAGATGCTCCAGAACCGGGTGCGCCGGCTTTCGCGATGCCGCCGCGGAGCGAGAATCGAGAGCGGCACGAGCAGCAGCAAGACCATCGTCGGCGCGGCCCAGACCGGTCCGATCGTCAGCCGCGGCGGAAGCGTGACGTAGAGCGCCATCGCGGCCAAAACGGCCAGCGATGCGTGCCATCGCGGCTCGTGGCGCGGCATCGCCGCCTGCCCTTGCATCACGCCCACCGTTCGCTGACTCGCCCGCGCAACCCGCTGCAATGCAAGCGCCTTATGAGTGGCATGCCGACTGATTTTCGTGATGGTAAGACTTTTCCACGCCGCGGCCGCGAGGCGATCGGCGAAGCGCTCTGGCTGCTGCGGGCCTCCGATAAGGGTCGCGCGTCGGCCGCCGGTACGATCTACGACTACGTCTATCCCTGTCCGATGGACCGGGGCATGCTGGAACGCTGGGGCGTGACGCCGGCCGAGTTCGACGACGCGCTGCGCGCGAACCCAACCGACGAGTCGCTCTACGCTTGGTTCCAAGAGCGCGTACGCCCCGAGGACGTGCGTAAAGCAAACGCGTGGCTCTTGAAGGACCGCGTCGAGAATCTCGATCGCCAGGATTCCGAGGAGCGCCCGGTCGCGGGGAGCGTCTGATGGGTTCGTCCGTCGAGTACCGGCGGCCCGACGGGAAGACCGCGCCCGGTTATCTGGCGAGCTCGCCGAAGCCGGGTTCGCCGGGTGTCGTGATGATCGAGGAGTGGTGGGGCCTCGACGAGCGCATCAAGGAGACCGCGGATCGGCTCGCGTCGCACGGCTTTTCGGTTCTCGTCCCGGATCTCTATCGCGGGCGCAGCGCGGCAACGGGTGACGAGGCCAACCACCTCATGGAAGGCCTCGACTTCGCCGACGCCGCGACGCAAGACGTCGCCGGCGCAATGAATTATCTGCGCGAGCACGGGAGCGCGCGCGTCGGGGTCACCGGCTTCTGCATGGGTGGCGCGCTCGCGATGCTCGCGCTCATGAACGGCGTTCCGTTCGATGCGGCGAGCATTTGGTACGGCTATCCGCCCGCCGGGGCGGGGGATCCGGCCTCGATCAAGATTCCGATGCAGGGGCACTGGGCGATCGACGACGAGTTCTTCACGATCGCCGGCGTCGACGCGATCGAAAGCGCGTTACGCGCTGCTGGTCGGGAGGTCGAGTTTCATCGCTACGACGCGAAGCACGGCTTCTATAATAAAGGCGAAGTCGGCAAGGGTGGACTCGGGCATCACCATCCCGAGCACGCCGAGACCGCCTGGCACAGAACGGTGGAGTTTTTCGATCGCACGCTGCGGTAGCGACGGTCGATCAAAAGATTGAGAGGCCTCGCCGGTTTGACGAGGCCTCTTTCGATTGATGGTGCCAAGGGCCAGAATCGAACTGGCGACACCGCACTTTTCAGGCGCGTGCTCTACCAACTGAGCTACCTTGGCTCGCTCGTTTGGCGAGCGCACCGCTTGCGACGGTGCGCTCGAAACGATGGCGACGCTGATGGGGCTCGAACCCACGACCTTCGCCGTGACAGGGCGACGCTCTAACCAACTGAGCTACAGCGCCAAACGCCGAATCGGGTGGTGGGCACGGCTGGGCTCGAACCAGCGACCCCCCGCGTGTGAAGCGGATGCTCTCCCGCTGAGCTACGCGCCCGTTCCGGTTCCGGCTCCTTGGACAAAACCGTATCTTACCCTACCCCCTGCGGGCTGTCCAGCGCGGAGTGCCGACGCGGGCGCTTGAACAAGCGCTGATCATGCTTCTCGCGATCGTTCTCGCCGCGGCGTCGGCGATTGCGATACATCTCCCGGTCACGACGAACTCGCCGCAAGCGCAAGCTGCGGTCGATCGCGGGCTCTTCCTTTACTATGCGTTCAACGGCGAGGCGGCCGCGAAGGCGTTCGCGCAGGCTGCCGAAGCCGATCCGCGCCTCGCGATGGCATACTGGGGAATCGCGCTCGCCGACGGACCGGATCTCAACACGCCGATCACGGAGCAACGCTTCGACGACGGCGCTGCCGCGATCGCCAAGGCCGCGACGCTCGTCGCGACGGCGTCGCCAAGCGACCGCCGGTACGTCGAGACCATGGCGCTGCGCTATCGCGGCAGGTTCTCGGATTTTGCCGCCGACGACGCCGCCTATCGAAGCGCGATGCTCGAGTTCGCGCGATCGTCGAACGACGAGAACGCGGAGCTCCTGGCGGCGGAGGCGCTGCTGGAGTTCGGCGGCCCGCGGTGGCTCAACGGTGCGCCGGCGAGCGACGATTCCCGCACCGCGCTCGAGCTCGTGACAGCCGTCCTGCGCGACGACCGAGGCAACGTCATGGCCAACCATCTCTGCATCCACATCTACGATCTCGCGCCGGACCGCGCGCCCGCCCGGCCGTGCGCGCAGCGACTCGACGCCGATGCCTTCCCGCCCGAGGCGGAGCATCTCGCGCACATGCCGGCGCACTACTGGATCGAGACGGGCGACTATGCTGCGGCATTGGCGTCGAGCGAGCGCGCGTACGAGCTGATCGTCGCGGACGGCGGCAAGCCCGAGCGGTATCTGCAGCACGACGTCTCGGTCGGCTACGCGGCTGCAATGATGCTTGGCGACTACGGGGTGGCGCAACTCTGGGCCGGCCGCATGACGGCTGTGTCCGGCAGCGACTTCGGACCGATCACGGCGCTGCGGTTCGGACGGTACGACCAGGCCTATGCCGCGGCAACGGACGCGTTCGCTTCGGCGAGCGTTCGCGGCATCGCCGCGCTGCATTTGGGGAAGATCGCCGAAGCGAGAGCGCTCGCCGCGCAGTTGCCGCCGGGAGGGAACGGCTACATGGAGCCACTCTTTCGGGCGCAACTCGCCGAGAGCGAGGGAAAGTACGACGACGCCGAACGCTGGATAGAGGTGGCGCGAGCGAGACAGCGCGCACAGTTCGAGGGCGAGAACATTCCGCTCTTCCCGGCGGACGAGGCGCTGCGCGACCTGCGACAATGCGAAGGGACGCCGGCACAAACGTGCGCGACGCCCTTCTTCGAGTGATTACGCGGCTTCGCCGTCCCGTAAGCTGCGCGCCAACGCAGCCAGCACATCGCTCATCGCCTGCGCTCCATCGGCGATGCGGATGCGAGCCCCGCTACTTCGTCCGCTCGCAGCGAGGCGCGTCAGCCGGCTGGAGCGGGCGTTTTCTAGGGCGTCGTCACGGCGAATCCGAATTTCGGTCTGAAGCCAAAGCTCCATGATTCGCCTCCCTTGCAAAACGTGCGGTAGAGAAATGAAAAGGCCCCCGGTCGATCGCGGAGGCCTTCGTCCTTTCGGCTGAACTCGCCATGCGAGCTCGCTTACAATCGTAGGGACGAAGGTCCAAAGCACGTCGACCCGACGCCGCCAAGCGGCGCGGTGGAGGTCGTAAGACGCAGTTGATTCACGAAGGCCTCCTTATATGACGTAAGAGTGAGTTGCACGACACTTTATCATGCCCGCTAACGCCCTGTCAAACCGTTGCGGAAGGGCTGCCGGCGGCGGCTGCGAATCTTCGCACCTTCTCCATGCGCCGCGGCGCGCGACGGGCGGTTAGCTCAGTGGGAGAGCGCTTCCTTGACACGGAAGAGGTCACATGTTCAATCCATGTACCGCCCACCATATGAAAGGCCCAGTAAAAATAAGGCGACACGGGCCTCTTTTATTTCCTGCGGGCGGGTCGATTTTGGGCAGTTCATGCCCGACCGCAGCGCGTCGCCATATCCACGAGGTGGTAGGGAGATTTGACGCACGATGTCGGCGCTCCATCGTTCGTCCGGATGCGCGACGACGGAAGCACAGAGATGGAAGTGGCCCGACGAAGCCTGACGAAAACCCCCGGCGTGGGCAGAATGGCTTTCGCGGTTGTCTTCTGGGTCATCGTGGCCGGGCTCTTCTATGAGTTCTGGTACTGGGCCACCTACTCGCGCCTGTGGATGCCGTAGGTTGGTGCAAACCCGTGTACCGCCCACCATCGAAGTCGTATGTCGAGATCGGGTAGCGATCTTCTCGTGAGCTGGAGGCACGGGCGGCTGCTGCCCGCCGAGTTCGGGCCGGATGCAATCCCTCGCTAACCGTAGATTCGCAGATCGCCGAGCTCTACGAGTTCTTCGCCCCGAACGCCGAAAAGGATGACCTCGACGCCGCCAACCGGGCTGCGAGGGAGCCCTGAGGCGCGGCCTGAATAGGGGCAGGTTGTGAAAACCCTATTCCTGAGCCCGCCTTCCTTTGATGGTTTCGACGGCGGCGCCGGCGCGAGATATCAGGCGAAGCGCGAGGTGACCTCATTCTGGTACCCGACGTGGCTGGCGCAGCCCGCCGCGCTCGTCCCGGACAGCACGCTGGTCGATGCGGCGCCCCATCAGCAGACGATCGACGACGTCTTGGCGATCGCGAAAAAGCACGAGCTCGTGATCATGCACACGAGCACGCCCTCGCTCCCGAACGACGTCGAGTGCGCGCGGCGGCTCAAGGCGCAGAATCCCAAGCTCAAGGTCGGCTTCATCGGCGCGCACGTCGCCGTGCTTCCCGAGCAGACGCTGCGGGATAACCCGATCATCGACTTCGTCTGCCGGAACGAATTCGATTACACGTGCAAGGAGCTCGCCGAGGGGCGGCCTTGGAACGAGATCGTCGGGCTCTCGTATCGCGACGAGAACGGCGAGATCCATCACAACGAGGAGCGGCCGCAGATCCACGACTGGGACGCAATGCCGAGCGTGTTGCCGATCTACGCGAAGTTCCTCGACATCACGAAGTATTACAACGGCTATCTTCTTCATCCGTACGTCTCGTGGTACACCGGCCGGGGCTGCACCGCGAAGTGCACGTTCTGTCTCTGGCCGCAGACGATCGGCGGGCACGTCTTCCGTCACAAGAGCCCCGAGGCGGTCGGCCGCGATCTCGACGAGGCCAACGCGATTTTCGGATCGTCGGTGCGCGAGTACATGTTCGACGACGACACGCTGACGAACGAGAAAGCCTACGCGATCGAACTCAGCAAGCACATGAAGCGCCTGAACCTGAGTTGGGCCTGCAACGCCCGCGCCCACGTTGATTACGACACGCTGAAGATCCTGCGCGACAACAACCTACGGGTTCTGCTCGTCGGTTTTGAATCGGGCAACCAAGAGATTCTCTACCGCATCAAAAAGGGTCTCAAGCTCGAGATGGCGCGCGAGTTCATGAAGAACTGCCACAAGCTCGGCATCAAGGTGCACGGCACGTTCATCATCGGGTTGCCGGTGGATACGCCGGAGACCGTTCGCGAGACGATCGAGTTTGCCAAGGAACTCGACCCGCACACGATTCAGGTCTCGATCGCATCACCGTACCCGGGAACGGAACTCTACAGCCAAGCGATGGAAAACGGCTGGTTCGCCCGCGACGACTTGGTCTCCGGAAAGGGCCATCAGACCTCGACGCTGCGCTACGATACGCTCTCCACGGCTGAGATCGAAGACTCCGTGGAGCGGATGTACCGCGAGTTCTACTTCCGCCCGAAGAAGATCGCGAAAATCGTCGCGGAGATGGTCACGAGCCGCCAGATGATGGTGCGCCGGCTCCGAGAAGGCGGCGAGTTCTTCAGTTACCTGCGCGCTCGGCGCGCGCAGGCTGGTCAGCGCCGGGTCGAAGCCGCAGCGACGTAGCCGACGCCAGGGTCTCGTCGAGCATGTTGCGCTGAAAGGCGACCATGTCGGCGACGTGCGGGAACCGCGGGTCGGTTCGCATCCCCGTCAGACGATAGTTGCCGTCGTCGCCGAGCAGCGTGCCCCGCTTCCGTAGCGAGGAGAGCGCCCTCGCGACCATCTCGAGCGGCCTCTCCTTCAGTTCGGGGTCGACGAAGACGTCCTCCGGCAGCGCGTCGATCCGCGCGCGTATTGCGCGCACGGCGTCCTCTGCAGCGAACGTTCCGTCGCGGTCGAACAAGAACTCGCCGAGCAGCGCCGAGGTCGTGATCGGCCGCGCCGCGGCGAGCCGCGCGCCGACCTCCCCGGAGCCGGTGTCGCGGAGCACGCGATAGAGCATCGAGAGCCTGCCGCCCTGGAATGGGTCGTACGCAACCGCGCAGAGCCAAATGTCCGCAAACGGTGCGAGCGCGTCGACGATGCCGCCGCGCATCGGATGCATGCGGCCGTCCTCGCTAAAATCGCCTTCCGGGGTAACGTAGAACGTCGCGCCGCCGCGGACTCGCTCCACGATGGCCGCGACGTCGCTCTTTGTGACCGCGCGAAGATTCTCGACGACTTCGCGCCGGTACGGCTGGTTGAGACGGGTCAACTTCACCCATTCCTGGGCCGCCTTGAAATTCTCGAGCTTCCACAGGTCGCTCAGCATGCGGCCCCCCAGCCCAAGCCGCGCGACCTCCTCGGCCGGTAGGACCGTCTCCAGCGGAAGATCGCCGTGCGCGGCGCGCAACTCCTCGGCCAGGCTGATCAACGGACGCGAAAAGAGATGATTTTCGATCGGCAACACGCCGTAGCGCGCCCACAGGCCGCTGAGATTCAAGCGGCGCGTGAAGCGCGCGGTCCAGGGCAGGCGTGCCGCGATGAAACCGGTCTCGAACGTTCGGCGCGAGTTGCACATGAGCAACGGCTTCCAAGGATGGCGCAGAAACGTCCGGGCCGTGATAATCTCGCCCTCGTCCATGTATTGATGATTGGTTACGAGCACGGTCGCGCCGCGTTTTGCCGGCAGATGACCCCACTGGCGGACGCGCGTCGTCAATTGTATATACGGGTAGCGCACCGCATACGTCGTCGCCAAGAGCGCCCAACTCTGCTTCATCGGGGGACCGCTTTCGGCTTGTGCGTCGCGAGCACCGTCAGCGATCCTAATAGAAAGCACGCGCCCGCGCTGGCAAAGAGCAAGCGGTACCCGGCGCTCGCGTTCGGCGCACCGGTAATGATCGCTGCGCCGATCGCCGGCGCGACGACCATCGGCAAGTTGGAGAGCGTCCCCCATATACCGAGATCGCGCGCGACGTCTCCCAGCTCGGGAACCGAATCGAGCGCGAGCGCCCATCCGACCGAGAATACGCCTCCGTACCCGAGACCGAAGAGCAGCGACCATACGAAGACGATGTGCGGGTCGGGAATTAATGCGAAGCCGAGCGCGGCCGCCGTCATCGGAAGCCCCGAGAGAAAGACGGTCAGGCGTCGATCGAGCCGGTCGGAGACGATGCCGACCACGACGCTCGATACGACGGCGCCGAGCATGGCGGCGCCCGCGACGAGCCCCGTGCTTGCCGATGCGTTCGTGATTCCCAGCACGTCGTGGAAGAAATAGAGCACGTAGGTCGTGAGCAACGTCATTCCCAAGACGATCCAGGCGCGGGCGATCAACGTGACGATGAGATCGTGACGATCGCGCACGTGCGCCCGCTCGCGCGGTGCGCCGGCCGGCGGCGAAGCCGGCACGAAGAGCAGCGTGAGCGCGCTCCCGACGACGCCGGCCATCGCTCCCAAGAGCGCTCGATGCGGCGGCAACAGCGCCCCGAGCAGCAATCCGATGATCGTTCCGACGAGCGTCATCGCGCCGCGATACCCGGCGGCGGCTCCCCAAAACCTCCGCGGAACGATCTCCGGCAGAAGCACTTGGTAGATCACCGAGCCGCTAACGACCGCGGTCATCGCGGCGACGGCCGTGACGCCGAGTCCGAAGGCCGACCGGACGTAGTACATCGCGAGAAGCGCGATTGCGTCCACCGCCAGAACCAACCCGGTTTGGATGCGGCGGTCGCCGCCCTCTCGTCGCAGGCGGTCCGAGATGGCTCCGGCAAACGGCGGCACGACGGCCGTGCCGATCGCCACCGCCGTAGATATCGCGGCGAGGACCTTCGTGTGATTGTCCGGCGCGATCTGCAGCAAAAGCGCCGGCACGATGATAGCCATCAGTGCCGCGTCTTGAAAGTGGATGCCGACCCATAGCGCGTTGATCGCCATGTGATCGCGGTTTCTAAATCGTTCCTCTGCCAACTCGCAACGCCTGTTCTTCGCACGCATAGGCAAGGCCCGCTTCCGAGAGTCAGCGAACCGTCCCGCAAAATGTTTGCGCACTTCCTGGCGGCTGCCTTCGGGGTCGTCACCGTCGCCGCGATCGCCTATACGTGCATCGCGACGGTTTGCATCGCCCGCTTCGGGCGCGAGCCGGAGCAGGCCGGCCTCGACCGACCGCCGCCGGTCACGCTGCTCGTGCCGCTGCACGGAGCCGAGTACGAACTCGAGGAGAATCTGCTCTCGTTTGCCTTACAGGACTATCCGGAGTGCCAGCTCGTTCTCGGCGTCGCCCGCGAGGACGATGCCGCGCTCGCCATCGCGCGGCGCGTTGCGGCCGCGCTGCCGGATCGCGATATCGAAATCGACATCGGCGAAGTTCCCGGCGCTCGCAATCCAAAGATCGCAAACGTGCTCTCGATGATGAAGAAGGTTCGTCACGACGTCTTGATTCTCGCCGATAGCGATACGCGCGTTACGCCGGCGTACGTTCGCTCCGTCACGGCCCCGTTGCACGACGAGAGCGTCGGGGTCGTCACCTGCCTGTTCGCCGGCGTCCCGGCCGGCACGCTCCCCTCGAAGCTCGGCGCGATGTTCATGACCGAGCAGTTCATACCGTCGGTGCTCGTGAACCGGCTCTTTCGCTTCCCGAAGCACTGCCTCGGCCCGACGAACGCGCTCCGCGCGGAGACGCTCGCCGCGATCGGCGGCTTCGAGGCGCTCGCCCCGCACCTCGCCGACGACTACATGCTCGGCAACTTCGCAGCGGCTCTCGGCCGCAGCGTGGAGATTTCGCGTTACGTCATCCACACGATCGTTTCGGACCCGACCCTTTCGGCGCTCTGGAAGCACGAGCTGCGCTGGCACCGCACGATCCGCGGCGTGCAGCCCGCCGGCTACGCCGGCATGTTTCTGACGTATCCCCTGCCGCTCGCGCTCCTGACGCTCGCCCTCGCGCCGCGCGCGGCGACGCTCGCACTGCTCGTTGTCGCCGCGCTGGCCCGGATCGTCTTGCAGCGCGTCTCGGCCCGCGCGCTGCGCGTTGCGCCGGCGTCGGTTTGGCTCGTGCTTCCCCGCGATCTGTTCGGCATCTCGGTCTGGGCGTGCGGCCTCGCCGGCCGCGCCGTGCGGTGGCGCGACGCCGATCTCACGATCGAGGCCGGCGACCTCCTCGGAGAGCGTTCTGCGTCCCGCTGATGCCGCACGAGGTCGCACGGGAAGGGTCCGCACCCCGTCCTTCACAAAGAAGAGCCGGCGTGAAGCGTTCCGTCCTCTTCGTATGCGTGCGTAACTCCGCCAGAAGATTTGCAGTTTGCGCGGCCGCCGTGCTGGTCGCATCGTCGTCCGCTCCGGTTGCGGCGCAAGATCATCCGGTTCTCACCGCCTCGGCGTTCAACACGACCGTCTACTATCAATACACGTGCTCGCGCAATATCTTCCACATCGCGATCGGCGCGGTGAGCCAGGTCGCCACCGGCGGCGAGAAGGTTGTCTACTGGGAGATCTCCGCGCCCGGTCAGGCGCAGCAGAACGGGGTCGAGGAGGTCGCCGTCCTCAACACGATGCCGGTGCAACCCGTCGGCACCGCCACCGCCGAACACGGATTCCCTCCCGGCAGCATCGCCGTGAAAGTCTATCGGCCCTGTTCGCAACAGAGCCTCTACGTCTGGCCGGCGAGCACCGAACAATTGGTCGAGGGCTCCACCGATATCATCGTCTACTTTGCGAAGGCGCTCGAACTGCCGCTGACGCAGCCCTAATTCGAGCAAGATTCGAAAGGCGCGTTCGAGCGCGCGGCGCTACGATAGCCCCATGAACGCATCGAACGACGGCGCCGCAATCGCCGAAATCTGCCGGTATATCGAGAGCCACAGCGACGAAAGGCTCTCGCTCGACCGGCTCGCGGCGATCGCCGCCATGAGCAAGTTCCACTTCGCGCGCCGCTTTAAAGCGATCGTCGGCGTAACGCCGCGCGAGTACGCCGCCGAGCAGCGCAGCCGCCGCTTCAAGGCCGGCTTAAAGGCCGGTTCCGGCGTGGATGCCTCTCTTTACGACGCGGGATACGGCTCCGCCGCTCGCGCTTACGCGAGCGCCGCGCGCAACCTCGGGATGACGCCGACGCAATACCGGCGCGCCGGCGAAGGCGTCGCGATCTCGTACGCAACGCTCGAGACGCCGGCGGGTCTCATGATGATTGGCGCGACCGATCGCGGCATCTGCTTCGCTGCGTTCGGAGATTCAGTCGCCGAACTCGAGCAACGATTGCGAGCGGAGTATCCGAAGGCCGAAATCGCCCCGATGGGCGCGCCGGAGCATCCGGACTTCGCGATTTGGGTCGCTGCGATGCGAAAGCGCATCGAAGGCGAACGCGACGACGGGGCGCTGCCGCTCGACATCCGGGCCACCGCATTTCAGGTGCGCGTTTGGAAGCATCTGCTGACGATTCCGTACGGCGAGGTGCGATCGTATCGAGAGATCGCGCGCGCGATCGGCGAGCCGCGCGCGGCGCGCGCGGTCGCGAATGCCTGCGCGTCAAACCGCGCGGCGGTCGTGATTCCCTGCCATCGCGTGATTCGCGAGTCCGGCGATCTCGGCGGTTATCGCTGGGGGCTCGAACGCAAACGCGCCCTACTCGATTACGAGCGCGGGCGCAAGCCGGCGGCGAAGCTGACCGCCGCTCCCAAGGGCGCATAGAGACCGCCGATCGTTTTGAGCGGCGATCCGCCGGCGGGGTACGCCCAGATGCCGACGTCGCCGACGGCGGCATCCGGGCCGATCACCTTGCCGCCCGCGATCCAGAACTGGAAGACTTCGGTGGCGCCGCCGAGGACGGTCGACCCCGTCTTCTTCCCTTTCTTTCCGCCGATCGCGAACTGATAGATGGTGTTCGTGGATTGATCGCCGACCGCGACGTACTTGCCGTCCCACTCGACGCCGCCGGCGCTTCCGATGCTCTGGTCGAGCGTCACGTTCGTCAGCGCCGAGCCGCCTTTGGCTAGCTCCGCAAACGCGAACGAACTCCCCTGCGTCAGACCGTCCACGAAGAGATTCCCTTTGTCGTCGTAGCCGCAGAGCAGCATTTGGAAGAGTTTCGCGTTCGTGTAACGCGCCGTCGGGCGCCCCTTACCCGCCTTGTAGATGACGAGATCTCCCCGCGTGCTGCTGTTGGTCGAGAAGTTCGTCACCGCGATATCGCCGGTCGTCGGATCGACCGAACAACCGACGGGAAAGTAGCCGTTGTCCTTCAACGCGGCGATCGGCGTCGTGCCGCCGTGGGCATACTCGAGGACGTTGCTGCCGCCGGTATTGGCGATGTAGACGTTCCCCGCGTCGTCGACGCACTCGCCCGCCGGCTCGTAGAAGCCGCTCAAGGTCTGCACGAGTTTCCCCTTGGGATACGAGTAGACGTAGACCTCGTTCGATACGGTGTCGGACACGTAGAGCAGGCCAGCGCTCTTGGCGGGACGATCGTCTGCGGCCGACTGCGGCAACGCCGGCGACTGGGGAAGCGAGCCGCCGCACCCGGCCAAGAGGGCCGCCGCGGCGCAGAGGCTGACTCCCCGTCGTGCAAAGGCTGAAAGGGTCATCGCTATCTCTTCCCCATTCGTGTAGCGGTTCCGGCGCTATGGATTCTGGATGAGCAGACCCATCGGATCCTCGATACCGTTGCTCAGGATTGCGTATGGAACCGATTTGCTCGGCTCGAACGCGTAGACGCCGTGCGTCGTTAGATCCGACTCGACCATCTCGCCCTTCGGCTTTCCCTTGTTTTCGACGCCGACGGCGTAGGGCGAGCCGGCCCCCGAGATCTCCAAGGCCGGAGAGGTCGAGCCGAGCTTGTAGACGTCGATCCTGTCGGCGGCGGCGTCGGTAACCCACAGATAGTTTGTTCGCAGATCGACTGCGACGTTGACCGGCTGCTCGAGGCCTTGAAGCGCGAGCGCCGTCACTCCCGATCCCTTCGACGGAACCTTGAAGACGACGCCCGCTCCGGGGTCGGCGATGTAGAGGTTGGCGTTCTTGTCTACCGCGAGCCCGGTTGGGCTTACCAACGGAGCGCCCGAGATCGTCCTCGACGGCTTCGTCGCTCCGTTGGCGTACTCGGTGATCGTCGCCGGACCGTTGCTGACGTAGAGGCGGAAGTGCGAATCCACCGCGATGCCGAGCGGATTGCTGATGCCGCGCGTGATGCTCTTCTTCAACGCCGTCTCTCCGCGCGGATACTCTTCGACGTCGTTGCCGCCGCAGTTATCTGCGACGTAGAGCGTGCCGGCTTTGTCCATCGCGAGCGCGTACGGGCACCCGTGTGCGACGGCGATCGTCGCGATCGGCGGCGGATTGCTCGCGAGCTCGAACGTGTGGTAGATATTGACCTGCGCCTCTTGCGCGTCGGCCTCGAATATCAGCGAACTGCTCGTCGGGAAATCCGGCCGTATGACGCGCGCGCGGACCGCCTGCGTTGCAAAGGCAGGCGATCCGGATGGTGCGGCGCCGCCGCACCCGGCCAAGGCCGAGAGGACGGCAACCGCAATCGCGCGCCGCAACGTTGCTACGGCTTGGTAACCAGCAGTCCCGTCGGCAACGACACGCCGTTGGTAAGCGTCGCGTACGGCGTGTACTGGCCGGGCTTGAACGCATAGACATCGTGCGTCTCGATATCCGACACGACGACCTCGCCTTTGGGTTTGCCGGCGTTCTCGGCGCTGATCGCATACGGAAACTCGTTGCCGCTGATCGTCTCGATCGGGCTGGTGCTCGAGGCGAGATCGTAGACGTTGATCTTGTCGCCTCCGCCGTCGGTCTCCCACAGGTAGCCGGTCTTTGCATCGAACGCGAGACCGATCGGCTCTTCCATGCCTTGGAGATTGAGGTTCGTTACGCTCGAACCGCCCGCGGGCAACTCGAAGACCGCCTCCGCGCCGAAGTCGGCGATGTAGAGGTTACCGCTCTTATCGACGGCGAGGCCGAACGGATCGTCCAAGCCACCGCCGGTCACCGTTTTTGACGGCGACGTGGTTCCGGCGGCATACTCGGTTATCGCGCCCGGATAGTTGCTGACGTAGAGCGTCCCGCTCTCGTCCATCGCGAGGCCGAGCGGGTTCGAGATGCCGTCGGTAATCGTGGTCTTCAACGTCGTCGAGCCCTTCGGGAACTCTTCTACGTCGTTGCCGCCGCAATTGTCGGCGACGTAAATCGTTCCGGACTTGTCCGCAACCAGGCCGTACGGGCATCCTGCCGAGACGTCGATCGACGCGATCGGCGCCGGATTCTTCGGGAGCGCCTTCGTCTGATAGACGTTGACCGCGGCCTGATCCTGGTCGGCCTCGAAGACGAGCGATTTCTTCGTGGAGTATGCGGCGTGGATTGCGTTCCGCGCCACGGCGTTGGCCCGAGAGAACGGCAAGAAGGGCACGCCGCGGTGCACGAAGCCCGCGCCGCGAACGGCGCCGCTTCCCGCAAGCGTGGCGGGTGTTCCCGACTGCGTCGAGCCTGCGCTGCATCCCGCAATGACAAAAAGCGCCGCGAGCGTTAGAGCGCGGCGCGCAAACGTATTCATAAGCGGTGCCTCCAAGAAAAACGAAGGTAGGAGGGCGAGGGGTTTACCGCCCGGCGGGCTTCTCCTACCCCGCGCTTTCGGCGGCCGCGACGAGATCGAGCGCCGCGACGTCCTCGGGCGCAAGCACGAGCGAGGACGCCGCCACGTTCTCGGCCAGGTGTTCGAGCGACGAGGTTCCCGGAATCGGGAGCAGGGCGGGCGAGTGCGTTAAGAGCCAGGCGAGGCCGACCTGCCAGATCGTCGCGTGCAGGCGCCGCGCGATCGGCGTCAGCGCCTCGAGCACGTGCAGGTCGCCGCCGTCCAGCGGAAAGTACGCGATGAAGGCGATCCCGTTGGCCTCGCAATACTCGAGCTCCGGCTCGCTGACGCGGTGTCCGACGTTGTAGTTGTTTTGAACCGAGACGATCTCAACGATCCGTTCCGCGCGCTTCAGTTGGTCGAGCGTCACGTTCGAAAGCCCGACGTGGCGAATCTTTCCCGCATCGCGCAGATCGCGCAGCGCGCCGATTTGTTCGTCGAATGGAACGTTCGGGTCGACGGCATGCAGTTGATAGAGATCGATCCGGTCGGCCCGCAAGCGCCGCAAGCTTGCCTCGCACGCCTCGCGCAGATGCTCCGGGCGGCCGTCGCGCCCCCACTCGCTCGGGCCCGAGCGCGTCGAGCCGCCTTTCGTCGCGATCACGAGCCCGTCCGCGTACGGCGCCAACGCCTGCGCGATCTGCTCCTCGTTGACCGCGGGACCGTATGCGTCGGCCGTGTCGATAAAATTCACGCCGAGCTCGACCGCCCGGCGCAGCACGCGCAGCGCGTTCTCGCGATCCGCCGGCCAGCCCCAGATGCCGGGCCCGCAGAGGCGCATCCCTCCGTAGCCCATTCGCGAAACCGTGAGGTCCTTACCGACTGCGATCGTCGACGCGGCGTTCATCGCCGCAGCCTTCGGCGCGACACGAAAAAGACCGCCCGCGTTATGCGAGCGGCCTTTTCCTCGATAGAGGGTTACGGCGTTTTAAGAGATTTACTTCGCGGCGGGCTTGGTCGCCATCGTCGCGGCGGCCTTGAAGTTCGCCTCGGTCTGCTTCTGCGTCTCGACGAGCATCTCGGCGATGCGCAGCGTGTAGGCCTTGCGGAGCTCGAGGAGCTGACCGGCGAAGCCGAACGACATCTCGACGAGCTGCGTCGGCGACGGCATGTTCTCGAACGACGGCATCGTGCCGGGCTTCTCGTTCATCTCTTTGGCGAACTCGCGGAACGAGTTGATCGCCTGAAGGCTCGCATCTTGCGTCTGCTTGATCGCGGCGAGGCCCTCTTCTTGGAACTTGTTCATGTACTCTGACACGTTGACGGACATGGTTGGAATCGCTCTCCTTCAAAAATCTTGGTGCTGTGCGCTAAGTATACCAAGCACCCGCTGTGCCTGTCAATACTAGGAGAGCGCTTGCTTACTCGCGGCCGACGAAGCTGCGGTAGATCCGGATCAGGGCCTCTTTTTGGTCGACGGTCAGGCGCGGATCGAGCTTGATCGCGTGCTCCACGCCGTGGTGCCCCTCCTCGCGAGTCTCGGAGTCATCGAGGAGGCCGGCCTGGGCGTACATCGTCTCGGCCGACATGTGAAGTGCGTTGGCGATGCTCTTGAGGACCTCGGCCGAGGGTTTGTAGAGGCCGCGCTCGACCTGGCTGAGGTAGGGGTTGGAGATCTTCGCGATCTCTGCCAGCTGGCGCATCGATAGGTTCGCAAGCTCGCGCTGGCCCCGAATGAAGTCGCCGAGGCTGCGCCAGGCGCCGCTCGCCGCGCTCTTCTCTTCGTCGCTCATACGGTCTCTCGCACGTAGCGTCCGGGCGCGGGCTCGCCCTCGGGTAGCGGGTAGGGCGCGCGCAGCTCGCCGGCGTGCCAGCTCGCCCACCCGGCCCAGTCTTCCCACCAGGAGCCGTTGTGGCGATCGGCGGTCTCGAGCCATTCGTCGGCGCTCTCGCCGCGACGCGCGATCGGTTTCGAGTAGTGCCACGTTCGCTTGCCGCCCGGAGGATTGACGATGCCGGCGATGTGCCCGGCATTCGTCAGCACGTACTTCGATTCGCCGCCGACGTGCTGCGTCGTGAGATACGTCGCGCGCCACGGCGCGATATGGTCGTTCTCCGCACCGAGCACGTAGAGCGGCGTCACGATCTTGCCGAGATCGATCGGCGTGTCGCCGATCGTAAATGCGTCGGGCTTGACGACGGCGTTGTGCAGGTAGCAGGCGCGAAGATACTCGGAGTGCATCTCGACCGGCATGCGCGTCGAATCGTTGTTCCAGGCCAAGATGTCGAACGCCGACGGCTGCTTCCCCTTGAACCAGTTGTTGACGACGTAGCTCCAGATCAAATCGCTCGAACGCATCCAATCGAACGTTCTCGCCATCTCCGCCGGATCGAGATAGCCGCGCTCGCGCATCCGCTGCTCAAGGCGTTGGATCGTATCTTCATCGGTGAAGACGCCGAGATCGCCCGGGATGCTGAAATCCACCAGCGTGTTCGTCAGCGTCGCCGAGGCGATGCGATCGCCCTGACCGTGGGCGGCGAGATAGGCCATCGCAATGAGCGCGAGGGTGCCACCCAAACAGAGCGCCGCCAGATTCACGCGAGGCGCGCCGGTAATCTCCCGCACCTTGTCGAGCGCCGCGAGAACGCCGTCGCGAAGATAATCGTCCATCGTCAGATGCGACATGCTCTCGTCCGGATTGCGGTACGAGATCATGAACGTCTGATGCCCGTGCTTGACGGCCCATTCGACGAACGAGCGCCCCGGCGCGAGATCCATGATGTAATACTTGTTGATCCACGGCGGGCTGCAGAGGAGCGGTATCTCGTGCACTTCGGGCGTTTGCGGTTCGTAGGCGATCAGCTCGATCAGCTCGTTGCGCATCACGACGCGGCCCGGCGTCGCCGCCAGGTTCACGCCGAGCTCGAAGCCCGACCGGTCGACCTGGCGCGGATAACCACCGTTGTTCTTGACGTCGTCGAGGAAATTCTCGAGCCCTCGCACGAGGCTCATGCCGCCGCTCTCCGTTGCCTCTTTGACGACGCCGGGGTTGAGCCACGGGACGTTGCTCGGCGCGAACGCGTCGCACATCAACTGCATCGCGAACTTCGCCTTACGCCTCGTTCCCTCAGGGAGACGCGCCGCATCCACCAGTTGCATCGCGGCCTGCGTGCGCGCCTTGTAATCTTCGACCAGGCCGGCCAGCATCGGATTCGAGCTCCACTCGGGGTCGGAGAAGCGTTTGTCGTCACCGAATGCCGGCGCCGAGCCCGCCTCGCCGCCGAGCCGGCGCAGCATGTTGAGCCCGACGTTCTGCTCGGCGAGCGCGAAACCGGTCAGCCACGTGGTCATCCGCAGCGGGTCCATCATCACATCGGCCACGACCGCGCGCAGCGCGTCGGTCAGCGATGCCGGATCGAGCCCGGTGACGTCGATTCCGTAGCTAAGCTCCTCGGGAGCGATGGCCTCGTCTACCGCGCTCACATGTACCAGCCGCCGTTGATGTTATAGACCGCGCCCGTGATATAGCCCGACGACTCGTCGAGCAGAAAGCGCACGAGCTGCGCCACCTCTTCCGGTTTTCCGAGCCGGTTCTGCGGCGTACCGGCGATCGCGCTCTCGATCGCTTGGGCGGGCATCGCCTTCGTCATATCGGTATCGATGAAGCCAGGAGCGACGGCGTTTACCGTGATGCCGCGGTTTGCGACTTCCAGCGCGACCGTCTTGGTCAACCCGATCAGGCCGGCCTTCGCGGCAGCATAGTTCGCCTGTCCGAAGTTGCCGCTCTCGCCCACGACCGAACTGATGTTGACGATTCGGCCGAAGCCTTGGGCGAGCATCGTATCGAGCACGGCCTTGATCATAAAAAACGGCCCTGACAGATTCACTTGCAGGACCGCTTCCCATTCCTCGACGGACATCTTACGAACCGTCCGATCGCGAGTGATTCCCGCGTTGTTGACGAGGAAGTCAATGCGCCCATGTTCCCGAAGCACGGCCTCCACCGCTTCGCGGCAGCGATCGTAGACGCCGACGTTCGTCTCGTAAAAGTGTATGCGCGCCGCAGCGCCGTTCAGGCTGCCGGCAAGATGCTGGGTGCGGTCCCGGTCTTCGGGAAGACCGAGGACGGCGACGTTCGCTCCGTCGCGAGCGAGCAAGCTGCTGATCGCGCCGCCGATGCCGCGCGATCCCCCGGTGACTACTCCAACACGTTCTCTGAGAGGTAAACTATCCACGCGCTAGATTTACCCAACGGGGCGCTAGGATACCTCCTGGGTGACCTACATGTCCAAGCCGCCGTTGATCGAGTAGACGGCGCCGGTGATGTAGCTCGAATCGTCTTCGAGCAGAAAACGTACGACGCGAGCGACCTCCTCCGGGCGGCCGAGTCGCCGCTGTGGGATCTTCTCGATCACCTTCGAGAGCGCGGCCTCCGGAATCGCCGCGACCATCTCGGTCTCGATGAAACCGGGCGCGACGGAGTTCACCGTGATGCCGCGCTGCGCCATCTCGAGTGCGAGGCTCTTCGTGAAGCCGAAGAGGCCGGCTTTCGAGGCCGCGTAGTTCGCCTGACCGACGTTGCCGGTCTCGCCGATGACCGAGCTGATGTTCACGATCCGGCCCGACCCGCGCTCGATCATGTGCTCGAGCACGGCCTTCGTCATCTGAAACGCGCCCGAGAGGTTCACGTCGAGCACCTGCCGCCAGTCGTCGACGGTCATCTTGCGGACCGTCTTGTCGACGGTAATGCCCGCATTGTTGATGAGAAAGTCCACCCTGCCGAACCTGTCGAGCACCTCTTTAACGACCCGATTGCAGTCGTCGACGTCGTCCACGCGTCCCTGATGGATCGAGACGGTCGCACCCTTCTCTGCCATCTTCTTTTGGAATTTCTCGGCGCTCTCTTTGCCCCGGTTGTAACCGGCCGCGACCGAGGCGCCGCTCTCCGCGAGGCACTCCGTGATCGCCGCGCCGATGCCGCGGGTACCGCCGGTAATCAATGCCACTCGACCTTCAAACACGAGACTCTCCTCCGCGGGCCGGGAATTCGCGACTAGCCCCGCGTAGTCCCCGTGCTACTATGACGCGTCGCCGTTTCGTATGGTGCGCGCCGGCGCTGTGTGCCGTCGCCTTGTCGTTGCCGGGCTGCGGCGGATCGAGCGAGCCGGGGGCGACGGCGGCGGGTACCGCGCGCTCCTGGATGGCCGACGACGCGAAGAGCAAGGACCTGCTCTATATCTCCGATCTCGGAACGAACGCCGTCGACGTCTATTCCTATCCGAAAGGGGCGGAAGTCGGCAAGCTGACGGGATTCGGATCGGTCGCCGGACTCTGCACGGATAAAGCCGGCGACGTCTTCGTCGTCGATGAAGCCGGTCCGGTGGCGGTGTATTCGCACGGCGGTTCGAGCCCGATGCGAAAGCTGCAGACCTCGGGCGCGCCCGACGGCTGCTCCGTGGATCCCACGACCGGCAACCTCGCCGTAACGAACGAGTCGTCGTATCTCTACGGCACGATCGCAATCTACGCGCACGCCAAAGGGAAGGCGAAGCCGCTTTACAACGACATGGTCGACGCGACGTTCTACTGCGGCTACGATCCGAGCGGCGATCTTTTCATCGACGGCTGGGACCGATCGGCGAAGCCAATCTTTCTCGAGTTGCCGCATCACGGCAAAACCATCAAGGTCATGACGCTCAGCAAGCCGATCGAGACTCCGGGCGGCGTGCAGTGGGACGGCAAGTACGTCGCGGTCGGCGATAAGGGCGCGGGCGTTGTCTATCGAGCTTCGCCGAGCGGCAAAGTCGAAGAGACGATCAAACTCAAGGATGGGACGAACGTCTTACAGTTTTGGATCCAAGGCTCGACGATCGTCGGGCCCAATGCGGCAGCCGACGGAACCGTGCCCTTCTGGCACTACCCCGGCGGCGGTACGCCCTATCAAACGCTAACGGGCTTCACCTATCCGATTGGAGCCACGCTCAGCACAGCCAAGTAAATTAGATCGCGAGCTTAGCCGAAGCGGCCGGTAATGTAATCCTCGGTTCGGGGATCGCTGGGCTTCGTAAAGAGTTTCGAGGTCTCGTCAACCTCGATGAGGCGGCCGACGCCGCTCTCGTCGGCAAGCATAAACGCCGTGTAATCGGAGACGCGCGCCGCCTGCTGCATGTTGTGCGTCACGGCGACGATCGTGAACTCTTCGGTCAGCGACAACATCAACTCTTCGATCACCGCCGTTGCAATCGGGTCGAGCGAGGCCGTCGGCTCGTCCATGAGCAGCACCTCCGGCTGCGCCGCGACCGCACGCGCGATGCAGAGCCGTTGCTGCTGACCGCCGGAGAGGCGCAGCGGGCTCGTTCGCAGCTTGTCCTTCACCTCGTCCCAGAGCGCCGCCGAGCGCAGCGCTCGCTCCGCCGTCTCGAGCTTCTGGCGGCGGTTGAGGCCGGGGCCGGCGCACGCCAAGGTATTATCGAGGATCGAGAGGGTCGGGAACGGGTTCGGACGCTGAAAGACCATGCCGATGCGGCGGCGGATCGACATCGGATCGACGTCGCCGGCGTAGATGTCTTGCCCATCGAGAATCACGCGCCCGGCGACGCGGGCGTCGAAGCCAACTTCGTGGATTCTGTTGAGGCAACGCACGAAGGTCGTCTTGCCGCAGCCCGACGGACCGATCAGCGCGGTGACCGCGCGACGCGGAAACTTGATCGTGACGTCGCCGACGGCCCGGCGCTCGCCGTAATAGGCGCTCAGGTCTTCGGTGGAGAGCAGCTCGTCGGTCGCAACGGCGGCGGTCACGTCTCGAGCCCCCGCATCGCGTTGCGCAGCATCCAGCGCGCTCCCAAGCTCAAGACGAGCACGGCGAGGATCAAGAGGAACGCGCCGGCCCACGCCTGTGCCTGCCAGTTCGGATAGGGCGAGATCGCGTACGTGAAGACTTGCAGCGCGAGCACCGCCATCGGGTTGTTCGGGTTCTTCTCCCAGAACTGACTGCCGAACGCCGTGAAGAGCAGCGGCGCGGTTTCGCCCGTGACGCGTGCGATTGCCAGCAGAAGCGCCGTGATGATCGCCGGCCGTGCGGTCGGCAAGACGATATGAACGGTGGCGCGGTAATTCGACATTCCGAGCGCGAGCGCGCCCTCACGCACGGTCTGCGGCACCGAGCGAATCGCCTGCTCCGAGGTGCGAACGAGCAACGGCAGCATCAGCATCATGAACGCGAACGATGCCGAAAAGGCCGAAAAATGCTTGAGCGGAGCGACCAAGACCGCGTAGGCGAAGAGCCCGATCGCGATGCTCGGAACGCCCGAGAGCACGTCGGAAAGAAACCGCAACGCCTCGGGAATCGGTCCGCGCCCGAAGAGCGCGAGGTAGATCCCGGTGAGCAGGCCGAGGGGAACGGCCATGATCGTCGCGAGGCCGATGATGATGATCGTGCCGAGGATGCCGTTGCCCACGCCGCCGCCTTCGATGCCGACGGGATGCGGGAGCTGCGTCAGGAAGGCCCAGTTGACCGCGCCCACGCCTTGAACGACGACGTACCCAAGGATCACGAGCAACGCGCCGGCGGCGATCGCGGCGCAAGCGAGCGCGAGCATCGTGCCCAGCCACGCGAACGCGCGCCGTCTGCGCAGGTTTCCCGATGGGGCGCTCACGTCGAGCCTCGCACGCTCCAAATCATGAGGCGCGCCAGCGCGTTAACGATGACGCTCACGACGAAGAGAATCAAGCCAAGCTCGATGAGCGCACTGATGTAGATGCTCGTCGTCGCCTCGGTGAACTCGTTGGCGATCACGCTCGCCAGCGTGTACGACGGGGCGAAGAGCGAGGCGGAGATTTCCGGGCGGTTCCCGATCACCATCGTCACGGCGATCGTCTCGCCGAGCGCGCGCCCGAGCGCCAGGATGCAAGCGCCGAAGATGCCGACCTTCGCCGCGGGAAGCACGACGCGCGTCGCCATCTCCCATTTCGTCGAGCCCAACGCCATGGAAGCCTCGCGCAGGTCGCGCGGGATCGCCGCGATGACGTCGCGCGAGATCGCCGTGACCGTCGGAACGATCATCAGCGCGAGGATGATTCCGGCCGTGAGCAGCCCGACGCCGTAAATCGGTCCCGAGAAGAGCGGCGTCCAGCCGAGGACCTTTTGCAGCAACGGTCCGATCGCCGTCCGGACGAACGGTGAGAGCACGAACAGCCCCCAGAGGCCGTAGACGACGCTCGGGACTGCGGCGAGTAACTCGATGAGAAACGAGAGCGGCGCCGCGAGCCATCTCGGAGCGAAGTCGGCAAGAAAGACCGCCGCCATGATCCCGACGAACCCCGCGAGCGCGATCCCGATGAACGACGTTACGACGGTGCCGTAGATCATCGGCAGCGCGCCGAACTTGCTCGTGATCGGATCCCACGAGCTCTTCCAAATGAACGACGGGCCAAACGCGACGATCGAAGGCCACGAGCCGAGCACCAACTCGACGAAGAGTCCGACGATCAGCAGCGCGAAGAGGAAGCTGCCGCCGTAGACGATCGCGGCGAAGCCGCGGTCCACGGGACTAACGAATCGCGCTACCCGCCGAAAGGCTCCGTCGCTTCCCGTGCTTGGTGTCATCCCGAGCCCGTCGAAGGACTAACGCTGCATCTGTCTGAGCGTCGCCGATGCGGCGTTCTGCACGTTCACCGGCAACGGCACGTAGTCAATGGACTTCGCGTAGGATTGTCCCTGCGGGCCGACGAGCCATGCGAAGACGTCGTAGAGAATCTTGGCGCGCGACGAATCGGCCGGCTTCTTGTAGAGGACGACCCACGAGTATCCGGAGATCGGATACGATTTCGCGCCGAGCGCGTCGACGATCGAGAAGTTCGTCGCGTTCACCGCGGGCTTGGTCGCGGCGGCCGCGGCGACGTTATCGGCGGAGCAGGCCACCCAGTTGCCGGCCCGATTCTGCAGCGTCGCGGCGCTCATGTGATTCTCGATGACGTAGGCTAACTCGACGTATCCGATGGCGCCCGGCGTGCTGCGGATCTGTCCGGCGACGCCTTCGTTGCCTTTCGCGCCGACCGAGCTCGGCGCGGGCCATTGGACGCTCTTGCCGGTGCCGACCTTGCTCTTCCACTCCGGCGAGACGTGGCTGAGGAAATCGGTGAAGATGTAACTCGTGCCCGATCCGTCGGAGCGATGGACGACGATGATCGAGGTGTCGGGGAGGCTCACTCCCTTGTTCAGCTTGGCGATCTCGGGATCGTTCCACTTGAGCACCTTGCCGAGATAGATGTCGGCGATCGCTTGGCGCGTCAGCTTGATCGCCTGCGTGACTCCCGGCAGGTTATAGGCGATGGCCGCGCCGCCGAGGGCGACCGGAACCTGGAGCACCGGCTGGGCGGCTCGCGCCAGCTCTTCGGCGTTCATCGGCACGTCGGTCGCCCCGAAATCGACGTTCTTGGCCGTGAACTGCTGGATGCCGCCGCCGCTGCCGATCGACTGGTAGTTGATCGTAACGTTCGGGTTCTTCTCGTTATAGATGTAGAAGGCTTTGGAAAAGAACGGGTAGTCGAAGCTCGATCCCGCCCCCGTCAGCTGCGTCGCCGCGGCGGCCGGCAGGGTCATGGCGACCGCAACGGCGGCCGTTGTCAACCAGCGAACGAACGATCTCACAGAAACTCTCCTTGCGTAGCGGTAGGTACTTCTATTTTTTACGCGACCGCTATTAACGGCATGTTAAGACAAGGCCTTCGGCCGGGCGGGCGCCGAAGGCGCGCCCCATGCCATCGCTTGCCGAGCTGCGCCACACCGCCGCTCACGTCCTCGCTTATGCCGTCGAGGACCTCTTTCCCGATGCGAAGCCGACGATCGGTCCCGCAATCGAGAACGGGTTCTACTACGATTTCGATCGGGTCGAGCCGTTCACGCCCGCCGATCTCGAGCGTCTCGAGGCTCGCATGCGGGAGATCGTGAGCGCCGACTACCCGATGACCGGCCGGCAAGTGACGCGCGAAGAAGCGATCGCAGCCTTCTCCGGCAATCCCTACAAGGTCGAGTTAGCGCGGGAGATTCCCGAGGGCGAGCCGATCACGCTCTATACCATCGGCGAGTTCACCGATCTCTGCCGCGGCGGCCACGCCGATTCGACCGGTGCGATCGGAGCGTTCAAACTGACGAGCGTTGCCGGCGCCTATTGGCGTGGCGACGAGCATAAGCCGATGCTGCAGCGGATCTACGGCACCGCTTGGCCCGACCGCGCGCAGCTCGAAGAGTACCTCGCCCGCATCGAAGAAGCGCAGCGTCGCGACCATCGCAAGCTCGGCGCCGAGTTGAATCTCTACTCGATCGAAGAGGAGGCCGGCGGCGGACTCGTCTTCTGGCATCCGAAGGGCGCGATCGTCCGCGGCGTCGTCGAGGAGTTCATCCGGGAGGGACTGCGCGCGCGCGGCTACCAGCCCGTCGTCACGCCGCACGTCGTGAGCGAGCGGCTCTATGAAATCTCCGGTCACCTCGAAAACTATTCGCAGAACATGTTCGGCCCGCTCGACGTCGAGGGGCAGCGTTTCCGCGTCAAGCCGATGAACTGCCCCGGGCACATTCTCATCTTCAAGCACGGGCTGCGGAGTTATCGCGAGCTGCCGCTGCGCTTTTCGGAGTTTGGCACCGTCTATCGCTTCGAGCGATCCGGCGTGCTGCACGGCCTCAACCGCGTGCGCGGTTTTACGCAAGACGACGCGCACATCTTCTGCATGCCCGATCAACTGCAAGCCGAGTTCGAGCAGACGTTCGACGAAGCGCGAAGCGTGATGCATGCCTTCGGCTTTCACGATATCGCCTACGTTTTTTCCAAGCGTTCCGCGGAGGAGCGCGGCGAAACCGACGCTATCGCCGAGGAGGCGATCCGCAAGGCGCTCGATCGCTCCGGCCTCCCGTACGAGATCGACGAAGGCGGCGGCGCCTTTTACGGACCGAAGCTCGACATCAACGTGCGCGATGCGCTCGGCCGCCCGTGGCAGCTCGGGACGGTCCAGGTAGATTTTATTCTGCCTGCTCGCTTCGGGCTGAAGTACCGCGGTGCCGACGGCGAAGACCACCGGCCCGTTATGATCCATCGGGCACTTGCAGGCTCGCTCGAACGTTTCATAGGTGTCTTGATCGAGCATTACGCCGGAGCGTTCCCCGCTTGGTTAGCACCCGTTCAAGTCGTCGTTGCCCCGATTTCTGAGGATCAGCTGAGATATGCCGGAGAGGTAGCGTCGAAGCTTCGGGCGGCGGGCTTTCGGGTCGAGGTTGACGAAACGAATGAGAAGCTCGGACACAAGATTCGGCACTGGAAACTGGAGAAAGTGCCATACATTTTAGTGACGGGTAAACAAGAGGTCGTAGACGGAACCGTGAACGTGAATCAGCGCGGCATTGACGAGAAGCGCACGATTTCCATCGGATCGTTTATCGATGAAATGCAGAGAGTCGTCGAGGCAAAACAGTAACGCAATGAAGTTTGATGCGCGCGCCGTCTTTGCGGCGCTTGCACTGGTGCTGGCGTCCTGCCAAGGTGCGGGTCTCGATAGCGGCATGGGCGGCATGGAGCCGCCGGTATCGCAACCCGGTTCTATGACCGGCGGATTGAACGGCGGCGGCTTCAACGGCGGCATGAACGGTCAGATGGGCGGTCCGAACGTCGGATCGAACGGCCAAGAGCAGCTCGCCAATCCCGGAGCGACGCTGGCACCGAATGCGGCGCAGTATCCGATCGGCCAGGGCCCCTCGGGCATGAAGTGTCCGCTCGTGCAGCAGATGGGTCAGGCGTTCACCTGCACCGTCGCGTTTAACATTCCGGCGGCTTCGCCGGCGCCGAGCGGCGGAGCGAAGGGCACGCCTGCGCCGACGCCGACCGCAAGCCCGACGCCGACCCCGCAGCCGAGCGCATCGTCCGACGACGACAGCGACGATTCCGACGACACGCCGACCCCGTCGGCAGCCCCGTTTGGAACGCTGACGCTCCTCATGGAGCCTTTGCCGAAGGATATGCCGGCGATGACCCTGCCGAATCCGATGTTCTCGCGAATCACGCCGCTCGTCGCGATCCGCATGCAGAGCAACATGGACTTCGTGCTCAACGGCCAAGCCTCGGTGCTCTACCAGCTGCCGGATTCACAGATCGCCGGCCGCGTCTTCTCGCTGCAGCTCTACAACGAGTCGATCGTCCGCGGAAAGCGCACCGACCAGCTCATCGCGACCTACGGAAAGTGGACGTCGCCGCAGAGCAACGAAGTGCAGTTCCAGTTCACGACGCCGAAGGTGACCGTGCGGCACACGCAGATATGGCTCTTGGCGCTCTACGGCGCGCAACTTCCGCCGGGCTCCACACCGACGCCCTCACCGACCCCGCCCTCGTCCGCCTCGCCGAGCGCCTCTCCCTAGCGGTAGCCGTCTCTCGCGACGGTTACCATTGTATGACGATGATGCCGTTGCCGAACCAGTCGTAGCCCTGCCAGTCGTGGATCGCGATGCCGCCGGGCTCGACGTACGACGATCCGCCGCCTCCGCCGCCGCCCGACCCGGCGCCCTCCCCGTTCGAACCGATCGAGCCGCTCCCGCCGCCCCCGCCACCGTAGTAGCCGCCACCGCCGCCACCGCCGGCCTTCTGGTACGACGCGCCGGCGCCCGCGCCGCCCGTGGCGAGCGAGCCGGGGTTTCCGGGAACGCCCAAATACGAACCGGGCAAGCCGCCCGCTCCGCCTTCGTATTGCGTGCCGCCACCGCCACCGCCGCCGTTGAGGCCGTGCCCGTAGGCCTTGCGGCCGCGTCCGGCTCCACCGACCGGGCCGCCGCCCCAGCCGCCGTTCATTCTGGCAAAGCCTTGACCACCGCCGCCGCCCGCAACGACGATGCGGTCGCTGAGATCGTCTCCGCTCCGGCGCACGTCGGAAGCGCCGCCGCCTCCGTAGCCACATTGGTTGCAGTACGCATCGGAGCCGCCGCTGCCGCCGCCGTTGAAACCTCCGTCGGGGGTCGATCCTTCGCCGCCGACGTACACGTAAAGCACGTCGCCCGGATTCACCGGCACCTTCGCGCGCACGCGGCCGGGAAAGCCGCCGTGGCCGGCACCGTGGCCGCCGGTTGCGCTGATGATGACGGAATAGATGCCGGCGGGCACTTTGAACCGCTGCTCGCTTGCCGTGTAATGGAACGTGCGCGATCCCTTCGTCGCCGCATCGAACGACGCGCGCTCTGCGCTCGGCGAAATTTGCGCGCCGCCGCAGCCTGCTACGAAGGCGGCGGCGATACAAGCGCTGACGAAGCGACGCACGTTTCTCTTCTCGCTAATGCGGTGCCTTAGCGTTCTCATAGGCACCGCGATTGGCGGTCGGCGCCCGCGGCTCCCCGTGGCCGCGATAGGAGTTGCCCGCTTTCCCGGAGTAGGCAAGCCGGTCGGCCCGACCGGGCCGGTCTTTTTTACCCATCCCTCCTTTAGGAATCTGCACGAATGACCGCACAGACAGCGATCGAAGCCGGACTGATCGGGGGCGCCCTCGCGGTGCTTTACGGAATAGCGCTCACGTTCTGGGTGCTCGCCCAGCCCGCCGGCAACGAACGCATGCAAGAGATCGCAGCCGCCATCCAAGAAGGCGCGATGGCCTTCCTACAGCGTCAGTACCGAACGGTGGCGATCGTCGCGATCGTCCTTGCCGTCGTCATCTTCTTCGCACCGACGCTGGGCAAGGAAGCGGCCGTCGGCTTTTTGATCGGCGCGATTCTCTCCGGTGCGGCGGGCTTCATCGGCATGGTCGTCTCGGTGCGCGCAAACGTGCGCACAGCGGAAGCGGCGCGCGGCGGCTTAACGCCGGCGCTCAACGTCGCGTTTCGCGGGGGTTCCGTCACCGGAATGCTCGTCGTCGGGCTCGGGCTGCTTGCGGTCTCGGGCTACTACGCGATTCTCTTGCGCGTTAACGGCGGCGACGCCGCGACGTCGCTCAACGCGATGGTCGGCCTCGCGTTCGGATGCTCGTTGATCTCGGTCTTCGCACGTCTCGGCGGCGGAATCTATACGAAGGCGGCCGACGTCGGCGCGGACCTCGTCGGCAAAGTCGAGGCCGGAATTCCGGAAGACGACCCTCGCAATCCCGCGGTCATCGCCGATAACGTCGGCGACAACGTCGGCGATTGCGCCGGCATGGCGGCCGATCTCTTCGAGACGTACTGCGTAACGACGGTCGCAGCGATGCTGCTCGGCAACCTGCTCTTCGCGACGACGCTGCCGTCGGCAACGACCTTCCCGCTGCTCCTCGGCGCCGTCTCGATCGTCGCGTCGATCGTCGGCATCATCTTCGTCGGCGTCGGGCGCGTCAGCCGAGCGAAGATCATGGGCGCGCTCTATCGCGGCATGATCGTCGCCGGCGTGCTCGCGCTCGTCGGGTTCTACTACGTGTCGCAGTCGGTTTTCGCGAACGCCGCGGGCGTCAGCCAGATGGGAATCTTTCTCTGCGCGGTCGTCGGCGTCGTGATCACCGGCCTGATCACGTTCATCACGGAGTACTATACGGGCGCGCAGTTCCCACCGGTGCAGCGTATCGCAAAAGCGTCGGTCACCGGTCACGCGACGAACATCATCGCCGGCCTCGCCGTCTCGATGCAGTCCACCGCGCTGCCGGCAATCGTCATCGTGCTCGGCATCCTCGTGAGTTACGGGCTCGCCGGCGTCTACGGCGTCGGCATCGCGGTCATGGCGATGCTCTCGATGGCGGGCATCGTCGTCGCGATCGACTCGTTCGGGCCGATTACCGACAACGCCGGCGGCATCGCCGAGATGGCCGACATGCCGAAGGAAGTGCGCGACGTCACCGATCCGCTCGATGCGGTCGGCAACACGACGAAGGCCGTGACGAAAGGATATGCGATCGGCTCGGCGGCGCTCGCCGCTCTCGTTCTCTTCGCGTCGTTCCTCGAGCAGCTGACGCGGCACAAGTGCCCGGGCGCCGAGACGACCGCCTGCATCGAAGGCGTGCGCAATCTCTTCGCGGTCGGAAACCCGTTCGTGCTCTGCGGCCTCTTCATCGGCGGTCTCTTACCCTATCTCTTTGCGTCGCTCTCGATGGAAGCGGTCGGGCGCGCCGGCGGCGCCGTCGTCGAGGAAGTGCGGCGCCAGTTCCGCGAGATTCCCGGCATCATGGATGGAACCGGGCGTCCCGACTACGGCACGACCGTGGACATCGTGACGCGCGCCGCACTGCACGAGATGATCGTGCCCGCGCTCATTCCGGTCGGCGTTCCGCTCGCCGTCGTGCTGCTCACCTACTTTAACGTGCTGCGCGGCGATACGGGCGCGCAGATGATGGGCGGCATCCTCGTCGGGTCGATCGTCACCGGCTTCTTCGTCGCCATCTCAATGACGTCGGGCGGCGGCGCGTGGGACAACGCCAAGAAGTATATCGAGGACGGACACTACGGGGGTAAAGGCTCGACAGCGCATCAGGCTGCGGTCACGGGCGACACCGTCGGAGATCCCTATAAAGACACCGCGGGTCCGGCGATCAACCCGATGATCAAGGTGCTCAACATCGTGGCGCTCTTGCTCGTCGCCTTCCTCGTGCACTAAGCCGAAGGCGAAACGGGCGGCGCACCGCCCGCGCCGTAGGACTCCTCGTACTTACGGAAGATGACGACGTAGCTCGTCACGATGAAGGCGATCGCGAAGGCGAGCAACCCGTCGCCGATCGTGCTCGAAAGGCTGCCATGCATCGGCATCGTCATTCGAATCAGGTAGCGTAGGCCGAAGGCCACGAAGAAGATTGCGATCGTCACCCACGACGATCCGAGGTACATGACGCCGCGGCGTTCCGTCGGCCGTACCTCGGTGTGCATGCCCCGTAGGATGCCGAACGGAATGCCTGCGAGCGCTCCGAGAACCAGACCGGCCGCAATCTCTACCGGCGGCGCCGGGTTGAGCAAGTTGTTTGCATAGATCGCCCAGCCGGTCAGGCCGCAGAGAAAGATCGGCGCTACCCACATTCGCGTGACGCTGATTCGCTGCGGCCGCGTCCACCGTACGGCAAGAATCGCTACCACGATGAGAAGCGGTAGTAACTGCGCCCACGGTGGGATGGTCGGTTGAGGTTGCGTTACTTGATCTCCACCTTAGCGCCGGCTTCTTCGAGCTTCTTTTTGATCTGCTCGGCTTCGTCTTTGGGCACGCCCTCTTTCACGGCCTTGGGCGCGCTCTCCACGAAGGCTTTCGCCTCGGTGAGCCCCAGGCTCGTGATCTCGCGCACCGCCTTGATGACCTTGATCTTCTCCGCGCCAACTTCGGCGAGTACGACGTCGAATTCGGTCTTCTCGGCCTCCGGCGCCGCTGCGGCGCCGGGTCCGGCCGCCATCATCGCGACCGGCGCGGCCGCGGATACGCCGTATTTCTCCTCGAGTTGCTTCACGAGGTCCGCGAGCTCGAGAACGGTGAGCTTATCGATCTGGTCGATGAGTTCGGCAACTGCCATGATCTGTCGTTATCCTTTACTTGCTTAAGCGTTTGAAGTTGCGGCTTTTTGCTCGCGGATGGCGTTGAGCACCCGCACGAGGCCGCCCTGATTCCCGGAGAGCACCGTGACGAGCCCGCGAAGCGGACTGGCGAGCGAGCCGACGAGGCTCGCGATCAGTTCGATCTTCGGCGGGAGCTTGGCCAGCCGTTCGACCTGCTTGGCATCGACGATCTGGCCGTCAATGTAGGCGGCCTTCACGGCGACCTTTTTGACGGAGTCGCTGAATGTCTTGAGCGCCTTGGCAGGCGCGACGGGGTCGGTCCCGGCAAAGACGATGCCGGTCGGACCGGCGAGGAAACTCTCCAACTGCGCTGCGAGATCACCCGCGGCGATGCGGAAGAGCGTGTTCTTGACGACGGCGTAGGTATTGCCGTCCTTGCGAAGCTCGCCGCGAAGCTTCGTGATCTCCGCGACGGTGAGGCCGGCGTAGTCGGTCAAGAAGAGGGATTTCGCGCCCGCGAGCCTCTCGGCGAGCTTCTCTATTGCGGCTTCTTTACGAGCGGTCGGCATTCGATTCTGATTCCCAACAAGCGATGTGAAACGAAAAAGCGCCCCGGTCGAGGGCGCTACATTCAAAGAGTCCATCGCCTAGGCGATGCCCGAATTTCGCATCCTCGGTACCCCTTCGACTTCGCGTGGAGGTCGAAAATTAAGGCCTCGCGGCCGGCTACGGTCTTTGGAGCCGTCGGTTAGCCTACCACAGGAGCGCGGGGGGTTGCAAGCGTTTGCGAGAAGGCGCGCTCGCAAGATGGCCCGACCGACGCCCGCGCAGGCTCTCGCCCTCCTCAAGGAGGGCAACGCGCGTTTCGTCGCAGGGACGCCCCGCAGCGAGCCGTTCGGCAGCCGGGTCGCCGAGCTGGCGAACGGGCAGAGTCCGTTCGCGATCGTCCTGGGCTGTTCCGACTCGCGCGTACCGATCGAGACGATCTTCGATCAGGTGCCGGGCAACGTCTTCGTCGTCCGCGTCGCGGGAAATTTTCTCAACGACGACAACCTCGGCTCGATCGAGTTGGCGGTCGACGTCCTGCGCGCTCAGCTCATCGTCGTGCTCGGGCACGGCAACTGCGGCGCCGTCACGGCCGCGCTCGGCTACGTACGCGACGGCATCGCGATGCACGGGCACATTCAAGGCATCGTCTCGGCGATCGCGCCGGCGGTGCGTGCGGCCTCCGACGCTCCCGGCGACTGGCTCGATAACGCGATAGCGGAGAACGTCCGCCGCAACGTGCGCGCGATGACCGAGCGATCGACGATTATCGCGGCTCCGGTGGAGGCCGGCGACGTGCAGGTGATCGGTGGAATCTACGACGTCGGTACCGGACGCGTCGCGTTCTCTTAGCGGCCGGCTGCAAGCCGCCGTCACGTTCGTCTGCGAACGCCTCTCGCTCGCGGTCGTCGCGGTCGGGACGATCGTCATGGTGCTCGTCTTCGTGATCGTAGAGATTCACTCGACGCACATCGGATTCTACCCGATCGTCTTCGAGCGCAACGACGATCGCATCGAGGTCATCTCGGGGGAGTACGCCGGCGGGCTGCAGACCGGCGACCGCATCAACCTCCAGGCGCTGACGCCCGAAGAGCGCTTCTCTCTGATCGGCGGAGCTCCGGTGAACGCGGAGATCGCGGTGCAGGCATCGCGCGACGGGCGTTCGTTCCCGGTGCGGTTGCGAGCCGGCGCGGCCGATTACTCGCCCCGCGCCAGGCTGACGCGGGACGTCGGCATTCCGCTGAGCTTCTTCCTCTCGCTCGCGCTGGCCAGCACGCTCTTCTTGATGCGGCCGCGTCCGATCACGCTTGCGTTCTACTTCTACACGATGCTGATGCTCGTGAAGGTCAATCAGACGTCGCTCGACATCGCGAGTTGGCCGATCAACGTCGTCAGCGATCTGGCGATTCAAGTCGTCTATCCATTGGCGCAGTTGATGATCCTCATCTTCGCGCAGCGCCTCTACGGCAAACCGAGCCGCGCCTGGCCGTGGATATTCGGCAGCGCGATCGTGCTCTCGGTGTTCGGGTTCGTCTCGTGGGTCGATCCGACCGTATGGATCGTGACGCTGCGGTACGGCTTCCCGGGGCCGACGACGCTCTTCATGAGCCTCACCGACGTCGCGCTGCTGCTCGTCGTGCTCTGCGGTCTCGCCTACATCGCATCGGGTGCGACGGCCTTGGATCGCACACGCGTCAGTTGGGTCGTCGCCGGCATCGCCCTCGCTCCGATCCTCGATCTCACGTGGGCGCTCGCCAACGGTCTGAGCACGCTGATCGGCAACACCTCATCTGCGCTGCAGGCGGTGCAGCATTGGACCGACGCGCTCGGTCCGTGGTTCGGCCTCGTCGGCTCGATCTTCGTCGTCTATGGGTTTCTCTCCGAACGCGTCATAGACTTCCGCTTCGCGATCGGTCGCGCCGCGATCTACGGCGCGGTCACCGCGGTGATGCTCCTCTTCTTCGGCGCCCTCGAATGGTGGGCGCAGCAAATCTTCGAGACCACGCGACCTGCGATCTATCTCAGCCTCGTCGCAGCGCTGCTGATCGGCGTCACCCTCAACGCGATCCACGGCCGCGTCGAAAACTTCCTCGGCTCGATCCTCTTTCGCGATCAGCGCCGGGCCGAAGAAGCGTTGCGCCACGCCTCGCGCGCCCTCGCCAACACGTCCTCGGAGAAGACGCTCGTGGAGTTCCTCGTCAACGAGCCCGTCCGCGTACTTGGGCTCACCGAGGCCGCACTCTTCGTCTCGGACGGCGAGGGCGGGGATTTTCGGCGGCGCGCCGACGTCAATTGGACGCTCGCCGAAGCCGAACGCATCGATGCGGAGGATCCTCTCATCGTCGAGCTGCGCGCCGAGTTAGCGCCGATCGCGCTCGACGGGCGCCCCCGCGCGGAGACGATCCTGCCCGGCGGCTCGAAAGCGCCGTCGCTCGTCGTGCCGCTGATGATGCGCGGCAACGTCTTCGGATTCGTCTTCTACGGAGCGCGCGCGAGTGGGCTGCCGTTTACGCAGGACGAGCGCGCGCTGCTCGAGAGCATCGCGCGCAGCGCCGCGGCAGCGTTCGATCACATCGATGCGGACCGCTCGCGCGCCCACATCGCCGAACTCGAAGAACGGATTCGCGAGCTCGGTGGAACCGTCTCCGGCTAAGCCGTCGCCTTCACCCGGTTCGGATCGACCTTGACGCCGGGCCCCATCGTGCTCGCGAGCGTGACGCTGCGAAGATAGGTTCCCTTCGAAGCTGACGGCTTCGCGCGAACGATCGCGTCGAGGAGGGTCGTGATGTTCTCGATCAGATGCGCTTCTTCGAAGCTCGCCTTGCCGACGATCGTATGGATGATGCCGGTCTTATCGAGACGGAACTCGACCTTACCGGCCTTGATGTCGCGAATCGCGCTTCCGATGTTCGGCGTGACCGTGCCGGCCTTTGGATTCGGCATCTTCTGCGCGAGGATGCGGCCCAGTTCTTTGCCGACCGCGGCCATCATGTCCGGCGTCGCGACCGCGACGTCGAACTCCGTGAAGCCACCCTTGACGCGATCGATGAGGTCCTGGTCGCCGACGACGTCGGCGCCGGCCTCTTGCGCGGCCTTTGCGTTATCCCCCTTGGCGAACGCGATGACGCGAACCGTGCGGCCGGTTCCGTGCGGCAGGAGCACCGTGCCGCGGACGTTCTGATCGCTCTTCTTCGGGTCGACGCCGAGACGAACGTGCGCCTCGACCGTCTCGTTGAACTTCGCGTTGGCGTTCTTCTTTACGAGCGCGATCGCTTCGTTCGTCGAGAAGAGTTTGCGGCGATCGAAGTCGGCGACGAGCGCCTTGAATCGCTTTCCGTGATGTTGCGGCATCTTACGCCTCCGTCTCGACGCCCATCGAGCGCGCCGTCCCCGCGACGATCTTCTTCGCCGCGTCGATGTCGTTCGCGTTGATGTCGGGCATCTTCACCTTGGCGATATCCTCGAGCTGCTTCTGCGTCAGTTTGCCGACTTTGTTGCGGTTCGGCTCCTTGCTGCCCGACTCGATCTTCAACGCCTGCTTGATGAGGAACGACGCCGGCGGCGTCTTCGTGATGAACGAGAACGTCCGGTCCTCGAAGACGGTGATCTCGACGGGGATGATCATGCCCGACTGCGAGGCAGTGCGTTCGTTGTACTGCTTGCAGAAATCCATGATGTTGAGCGAGTAGGGCCCGAGTGCCGGGCCGATCGGCGGCGCGGGGGTCGCTTTGCCTGCCGGAATCTGTAGGCCGATCTTGCCTACGACCTTCTTAGCCATTTGAACGTCCTTTCGTTCGAAGCGTCTCAGTCGCATTCGAACTCGGACACATTCGTCGCGCGACATCCTGTCGCGCTTCTATCGGCTGCCTCGCGCCTCTCGCAATCCTGCTCCGGCGCTCGGTCAGACGGTCCTCGTTCGAAGCGACCATCGCCGCTTCTCCCCCATTTTGATATCGGCTTCGAACGCCGGGGTCTGCGTTCGACCGATTACTTGTTTGCTTAGACTTTTTCTACCTGGAAGAATTCGAGCTCGACCGGGGTTTCGCGGCCGAAGATCGAGATGAGCGCGCGCAGGCGCTCCTTCTCCGGCGCGATCTCGTCGACGACGCCGGTGAAATCGAAGAACGGCCCCGACGTCACCTTGACGCGGTCGCCCTTCTTGAAGTCGATCTTGAGCTTCGGCGCCTCGATGCCCATCTGCTTGAGGATCGTCTTCACTTCTTTGTCTTGCAGCGGCACCGGCTTCTCGCCCGGGCCCGGGCTGCCGACGAAGCCCGTGACGCCCTGCGTGTTGCGCACGACGTACCAGGATTGATCGTCCATGATCATCTCGACGAGCACGTAACCGGGGAAGACTTTCTTCGGCGTGATCTTACGCTTGCCGTCTTTAAACTCGACTTCGTCCTCCATCGGGACGAGTACGCGGAAGATCTTGTCTTGCATGCCCATCGAATGGATGCGCCGCTCGAGGTTCGCCTTCACCTTATTCTCGTAACCCGAGTAGGTGTGGACGACGAACCAGTTGCGGTTGTCCTTCGGCTTCGGCTGTGCGCTTTCGTCGGCGACCGGCTCCTCGGCGAGCGGCTCGTCGGCGAGCGTCTCCTCGGCGAGCGCCTCCTCCGCGGGCGACTCGACGGCGACGGCGCCCTCGGGGTCGCCCATCTCCGCGTCGTCGACGATCTGCTCCTCGACGGCGGGCTCGGGGCCGAACTCTTGATGTTCGATATCGTACATGATGAGCGTTACTGCGGTATCTGCGTGGCCGGATGGATCACGTTGAAGAACCAGCCGAAGAGTTGGTCGAGAACGAACGTGAAGAGGCCGATGCTAACGACGAGCACGACCGTCAGGATCGTGGCCGAGATCCACTCTTCTCGAGTCGGCCACGTGACGCGACGAAGCTCCGCGATGACTCCGCGGATAAAGTCGCCTCCCGCGATTGACTGGGCCGATCTCTTCTGCTGTTCGTTCACCAAAGATTCACCTTAAACTATCGTCACCCTGAGCTTGTCGGAGGGTGGCAGGGCGGACAGGACTCGAACCTGCAACAACTGGTTTTGGAGACCAGGACTCTACCAATTGAGCTACCGCCCTATCGGGTCTCCCTATGAGGCTTTTGGCAGCGGCAGAAGCGGCAGTACTTGCTCAGCTCGAGCCGGTCCGTGGTCTTTTGCTTGTTCTTCTGCGTGTTGTAGTTGCGGCGTTTGCACTCCGTGCAGGCCAGCACCACCATCACGCGCGTCTCTTTCTTTGCCATCCGTAGTCTACCACAACATGAATAAAACGGACCTGCGGTCCGTTCCAAAGACCTATGCTAACACATGCCGAGCCCGCCCGCAACGCCCCGCGTCGCGAGGGCAAGCAGGCGGGCCCTCCTTTGTGGGTTTAGCGCGAAGACCGTGCCGATGCGCTATTGCCGGGCGTCACTGGTGCGCCCGGCCAGAATCGAACTGGCAACCTTGGGCTTAGGAGTCCCCTGCTCTATCCAGTTTGAGCTACGGGCGCACGCTCGGCGCGATTACCAAGCCATGCCATTCTACGCCTACTCGCCCTTGCCCGCAAAAAAGATTCTGCCGGAGTGCATGCTCCGGCAGAATCTGGATCTCGGGACGAAGCGCGAGCCTAGGGCGTCGCGGAGGGTACGGGAGACGGCTGCTGTTTCTTCTTCTTTTTCTTTTTTGCTTTGGGCGTCGCGGTCGCCATCGGCATCGGCGAGTGCATCGGCGCCATCTGCGGCGTTGCAGGAGCCGGCGGCGCCGTCTGCGCGAGCGCGGGCAGCGTGAGTGCGAACGCGAGCGCGGCGAGCATGCCGACGAGTCGCGAGATGCGTAACATGTATGAAGCCTCCTGACGGGGTGGGTTAGTTAGGTATAGACGGCAACGGCGAGCGCACCTGCCACGGCGACGATGTCCTCGAGCACGGCCGCCGGAATCCAGCCGATCGCCGCGATCGCCTCGAGCCGGGCAGCCAGACCGACGTACGATCCGACGAACGCGCCGAAGAGGCCGATCAGCGCCCCATACATTGCCGACGTCCCGGCCGCCGTCGTCACCGCCCAGCCGCAGAACGCCCCGCTGCATAAGCGTACGATCAACCCGCCGCCGGAGGTGCGCGCGGGAGCCTTGGGATAGAGGTCTGCCGCGATCTCGAGGAGCGCGAAGGCGCCGAGCGCGTATGCGGCGGGCGTCCGGTAGCGAACGAGCCAGAAGACGGCCGGCGCGGCAAACGTGCGCAAACCCGCAACCACGCCAAGAATTAACGCCCCGACGTACGATCCCGGCAGCATCGAACGACGTTTCCCGGTGCGGGCGGAAAAGCCCGTCGGCAACCGTTTGACCTCCGCCCGCGTCTTAGGCGACATGAAAAACGTCACTGAAGTGCAGCGCCGGCCCTCGCCCGGAGGACGTCCGCAGCCCCTCGCCGTCTACGAAGACCGCCTTTGGGTCGGAGCGTGGGAGACCGACCACATCTATGCGATCGACACGAAGGCCTGGTCCTTCGAGAAGAGCGTGCCGGCTCCGGGAAAACCCTACGGCATCGCGCGCTTTGGTTCGGGCCTCATGACCGTGGTCTCGCTCGGCGAGGACGACGATCGCTACTTCTATCGCTACGATTCCGCCGGTGGCTTCGATCCCTCGAGCAAGGTCGCGTGCCCCGACTTCACGGGATCGCATCTCGCCGCCGACGGTTCGACCCTCTATCTCTGTCAACAGGGGAAGCGTCAAATTCTCACCCTCGACGCCAACCTGGCCATTGCGCGAACGATCGCCCTGCCGACTCGCTGCGGCGGCTTTGCGTTCGGTCCCGGCGGCGACTGCTACATGATCACCGCCGACGCGGAGTTCGAGAATCTCGAGTTCGCGCGCTTCGATCTGCGGGCGGCCGAGCCAAAGCCGGAGCCGATCGCCGCGGTGCCGTTCGACGCGCGCGGGCTGACGTTCGACGGAACGGCCTGGTGGACGTGCCACCGTGAAGAGAATCAGATCGTCGCGTTTACCGTCTAGTTATTACTTCGTCGCTTCCTGCATGATCTGCTGAAGGTCGAAGCCGCGCTTGATCGGATAGAGCAGACTGAAGATAACGCGCAGATTCGTCTGCGGCGAGTAGAGCGGCTTTTGAACGTAACTGTAGTAGAGGACGCCGATCTGCACCGGCTGGTCGCCCATCTTGAACGTCTTCGAACCGCCGCCGCCGATCGGCACCGCCCACTTTTGATTGCCCGGCGCGGCGTAGTTCACGGCGATCAGCGGCGCAGTCGTGAGCGCCCATCCGCCCGGGATGTTGTAGTTGAAGAACGGCTGGAAGAGCCCCGAGTTGACGTCCGGCCGGCTCGCCTTCCCGGCGAACGACCAGAGTTGCGTCACGAGCATCCCCATCACCCAGCGACCGGGCATCACAAGAGCGACCGCCGCCGGCCCGGCCGACCACTTGCCGGTGCCGAGCGTATCGGGCGAAGCAACCGGAATCTGAAAGATCGGGCCCGCGCCCCAGATCAGCGCGCCCGGCGCCGTTTTCGGGGCGAAGTACAGCTGCTCCTGAACGTCGCCGACTCCGTTGGTCGCCCCACATCCGAAACGCGCGCAGTATTCGGGCGGAGCATTCGATGGGTTGCTGACGATCGGGATAATCGTCCGCGCGATCAGCGTCGTGCTTTTGCTGAGCATGATCGGCACGACCGGCTGAACGTTGAGGTTGTATTGATACCGCGCGTACGGCCCCACGCCGTAGTTCCCGTTGTTCTGCAGAGGCACGACCGCGATGTTACCGACCGGATTCTGCGATGCCTTAATGATCGCTTGTTGCACGGCTTCTTGCTGAGCGGGCGTTAACTTGCTCATATCGAAGCCGCCGGCAGCGGGCGAGGGGGATGGCGAAGGCGTGGGTTGCACCGCGAGGAGCGCGGCAAGAATTGCTGCGAGCATCGCCGCCTGTTACGACTTGCGGCGAATCTTTCCCGTCTTGACGACCTCGAAGGCAGTGTTCGGAATGTCTTTGAGCTGATCGAGGTCGGCGTCGTTCCAACATTTCGACGCCTTGCCTCCCTCGCCGGCGAAGTACCAGTTCGAGCCGTTCTGCGCGACGAACATGCCGTACTTCTTCATCGCGACCGCGATGACGCGCGCTTGCCCCGTGATGCCGGATATGTCGTAGGAAGCCTTGAGCCGAAACCGCAGGCCCATCGGGGGCAGATCCTCTTGGCGGCTGTCGCTCGCGTAATGCGTGGCGGGGTGGATGTAGCCTTCCTGCGTCTCGTCGAAGGTCACTTGCAGCGCGTGGTCGATCTCACCGGCCTTGACTTCCGCGCACTTGACGAGCGCGGGAATGATCGGAAGCCCCGCCGCGTCGGCCGACGTCCAACCGTTGGGACGCAACTTATTCGTATCGAGCGGGAAGATCGCGCCCGAGCCGGCGCGCCAACTCTTACCGCCGTCGATCGGATACGCGTCGAACATCTCGTAGAGCTTACAGACGCCCTGTTGCAGGACGAGGACGTGCCGATCTCCGTGCGAGTGGCGGCCGCCCTCGATCTGCGCGTCGGGCGGAATCGGATATGGACCTTTGTTGCTCTGCGACTTGTAGTGAAAGCGCACTGGCACTTTCTTCTGGTCGGCCGGCACGATCTCGAACGGGAATCCCCAATGCGGGTTGCTCCCGAAATCGGGGTGAAGATTGCCGGGCAGCGCGGCGATATACGCGTCGGAGTTCGGATCGAGCGGGTAGTTCGATATGTCGGCGTTCCACCAGTTGTTCGCGGGGAAGATCCGGCAGCCGCCGACTTCGGGCACCGCCGGCGAGATGCGCGCGCTCGCGGCGCTCGTTCCTCCCGGCGCGACCGGCAGACTCGTGCGCGCGCAGGCCGCCAGCAGCAGGGCGGCGGCGAACCCGCGGATTCTCGCTCTCACCTCAGGACTTCCGAAGAATCTTTCCGGTCTTCACGACTTCGAACGCCGAATTGGGAACGTTCTTGAGCTGGTTGAGGTCGTCGTCGTTCCAGCACTTGGACGCTTTGCCGCCCTCGCCTTGGAAGTACCAGTTCGAGCCGTTATCGGCTACGAACATACCGTACGTCTTCATCGCGACCGCGATGACGTGCGCCTGACCCGTGAGACCCGAGATGTCGTACGAGGCCTTCATTCTGATCCGCAGCCCCATCGGCGGCAAGTCTTTGTCGCGGCTGTCGCTTGCATAGTGCGTCGCGGGGTGAATGTAGCCTTGTTGCGTCTCGTTGAACGTCACGCGCAGTGCGTGATCGATCTCGCCGTCCTGCACTTCCTTACACTTGATGAGCGCGGGAGTGATCGGCAAGCCCGCCGCATCGGCCGAGGTCCAACCGTTCGGGCGCAACTTGTTCGAGTTCAGGTTGAAGATCGCTCCGGAGCCGGCGCGCCAGCTCTTTCCTCCGTTGACCGGATATGCGTCCCACATCTCGTAGAGTTTGCAGACGCCCTGCTGCAGCACGAGGACGTGCCGGTCGCCGCTGGCGTGACGGCCGCCCTCGATCTGCGCGTTGGGCGGAATCGGATACGGGCCTTTGTTGCTTTGGGATCCGTACCGAAAATGCACCGGCACCTTTTTCTGATCCGAGGGAACGATGTTGAACGGAATGCCGTAATGCGGATCCTCGCCGAAATCCGGATGGAGATTGCCGGGGAGCGCCGAGATATATCCGTCAGAGTTTGGATCGAGCGGATAGTTCGAAATATCGGTATTCCACCAGTTGTCGGTGGGAAACATCTGGCAGCCGCCAACCTCGGGAACCGCCGGTTTCATTCGAGCACGATCGTTAGTTGCCGGTGCTCCGACGACGGACGGCACGTCCGTTCGACTGCAAGAGGCGAGCACGGCGAGCGAGAGGAGCAGTATAAGAAAGCGTTGCATGGTGGGTCCTCCTGGCCTTCGCTCGGGAGCCTTCCGCAGGCCACCATGCCCTCACCTTCCCGACGGCGAAGAGGCTCTGCATGCTTGCCTTCACCCTAGCTTGCGCGATCACGTTCTTCCCCCGCCTCGGCACCTACGTGCCGACCCCGCATCTCCACGGCCCCGGTCTGCTGCTCGACGGCGGCGGAGGCGAAGAGGCCCCGGACTCGTCGCTGGTGTGGCTGCACCGCCGGATCGCCGGGGAGACCAAGACGCGCGCCGGAAACGTCGTCGTGCTGCGGGCGTACGATAACAATTATTACGACAAGCCGTTCTATCGCGCGGGCAACTTCGCGTCGGTGCAGACGGTGCTCGTTCCGCCGTGCGCCTCGCGCGACCAAGTCGACTCGGTCGCGAAGGTCGTCGACAAAGCCGACGCCGTCTTCTTCTCCGGCGGAGATCAGGCGAACTACGTGGCGTGGAAGGGCTCGCAGCTGATCGCGGCGGTGAAACGCGTCTACGCGCGCGGCGGCGTCGTCGGCGGCGGGAGCGCGGGGCTGGCGATTCAAGGCGCGGTCGTCTACGATTCGGTCGCCGGCGATCGCCTCAATGCCGTCACGCACACCGCCGACGCGGTCAACAATCCGCTCGAGCCGCGAATCAGCTTCACCACCGGCCTCTTCGCGTGGCCGGCGCTTGCCGACACGATCACCGACACGCATCTCGTCGTGCGCGATCGCTTCGGTCGCACGGTCGTCTTTCTCGCACGCATCCTCAACGACGGCCTCTTGCCCGGCGCGACCACCATCTACGCGCTCGGCATCGATCAGGCGAGCTCGGTCGTCGTCGATCCCGACGGCACCGCGGCGGTGCTCAACGGCAAGGGCGGGCGCGGGGCCTACCTCATCCGCGCCGTCGCCCCGGTGCGCCTCAGGGCGGGAGCGCCGTTGAACTACACGGTTTCGGTCTCGCACATCGCGACGACGGGAGAACGTTTCGATCTGCTGCGCAAGCAGACGCCGTCGCCGTGGTACGACGTGACCGTCAACGGGTCGCATACGCCGATCTACAGCCGCGACCCGTACTCGCCGTGACGGCCCTCTCGTACGACGCGCTCGATGAGCGCCTGCGCGCCCTGCTCGCGCCCGAGCACGGTTTCATCGCAAACGCCGCGAATTTCGCGGCCTTCGTCTACAGCGAGATCCCCGACGTCAACTGGGCGGGCTTCTACCTCGCCACGCCGGCGAACGACTTATTGCTCGGACCGTTCTGCGGTCGCCCGGCCTGCACGCTCTTACCCGCGGAGCGCGGCGTCTGCGGCGCCGCGGCCTCACGTCGCGCAACGCTCGTCGTGGACGACGTCGCGGCCTTCGCCGGCCACATCGTCTGCGACATTGGATCGCGCTCCGAGATCGTCGTCCCGCTCCTCGATGGGGGGACGCTCTGCGGCGTCTTCGATTGCGACAGCCCGATCCTCGCGCGCTTCACCGACGAGGATCGCGCCGGCATCGAGCGCCTCGTCCGGGCGTTCAGCGAGTTGGTGCCGCCGCCGGCACCCGCGGGACCGTAACCGCAACCCAGAGGAAGTTTGCGAGCGCAACCCCGCCGATCGTAAGGAAGACCGCCTCGAAACCGAAGCGCGCGGCGATTGCACCGCCGAGCAGCGGTCCGGCAGCCATCCCGAGGAACGTTGCGGTCGACGTCAGTCCGTAGACTTGCCCGCGCCGCTCGAGCGGAAAGATTCGGCCGATCAAGGCGTTTGCCGTCGGTAAGACGCCGCCCAAGAAGAGTCCGACCCCAAAGCGCAGCGCGATGAACGCGGCGATGCTCGCGGCGTAGGCCTGCGGAATCGTGAAGGCCGCGACGCCGCAGAGGGAGACGAGCAGCACGCGGCGATAGCCGACGCGGTCGCTACGTTTGCCCAGGAACGGGGATGCCATGAGGTCGGCCAGGCCGGTCACCGCGAAGGCAGCGCCGGCCGCGAGCGGCAGCCAGCGCACGTTGCCGGCGAGCGCGCGGATGAAGAGCGGGACGACGGGCTGCACGCCGAACGCGACGACCTGCGCGAGCAGAACGACGACGAACATCGGCGCCAGTTGCCGATGCAATGCGATCTCTCGAAACGCACCAAAGAACGAGAGGCGTTCGCGCATGGATCCAGGCCGGAAACTCTCCCGGACGAAGAGCACGCAGACGAGTGCGGCCGCGAGCGCGAAGAATGCGGTCGCAAAAAACACTTCGCGATAACCGTGGAGCGTCGCGGCGAGGAAGCCGCCGAAGAGCGGCCCGCAGAGCGCGCCGATGAGCTGACCGGTCGTCATCCACCCGAGCGAGAAGCCGAGGTACTCCTCGGGAACCTCGGTGCCGACCATCGCGATCGCGGCCGCGGAGAAGCCGCTGAAGATTCCCATGCACGCGCGGGCGGCGAAGAGTTGCCAGACGGTTTGCGCGCCGCCCATAAGCCCGGTGAAAACGGCGACCGCCACACAGGATCGGACGACCATCGCCCGACGTCCGGTTCTGTCGGCGACACCGCCCCAAATGGGCGAGAAAATCGCCGCGGTGAGAAAGTTCACCGAGGCGATGATTCCGGCCCAAAGCGAGACGTTTGCGATCGGCGCGACGCCGAGCTGGATGATGAAAAGGGGTAGAAACGGGCCCGAAACGGTGAAAGCGAACGACATCATCGCCTGCACCGCTACCATGAGCCAGAGCGTGCGCCGCCAGTCTTGCGTCACGCTCTAGCCTGTTGCGTTATTCGGGCGGCGGGCCCTCCGGGCGCATCATCATCCAGGGGTGGTGCATCCCCATTCCCATCGGCCGCGGCGTCAGCGCCATCAGCAGGAGCGTTCCGGCATCGAACTGCCGAGGCGCCATCTGAGCGCCGTCGGGACCGTGCTTCATGAAGCCGGACTGCGCGCCCGCAGGCATCTCGTTCTGCAGTTCGGTCCGCATCTGGTCGTGAAGCTGACGGCTCTGCGAGACGAACGTCGAGTGCGCGGCGATGACGCGCTGCTGCTCGCCCGGCGAGAGCATCGAATCGAGCCGCTTCGCGGCGGCCTCCGGATCGGGGCTTGGGGCGATCGCGAGGTCGCCGATCGCGGCGCCCACCGCGCGACGGTGGACCGGGCTCAGCGACGAGAGCATCTGCCAGCGCATCTGCTGGTGGAGTTGCTCCTCTTGCGCGGCAAAGCGCTCGAAGGTCTGGTGCATGGTTTGGCGCTGATCGGTCGTGGGCGCGACGGCGTTCGCATCCTGTGCGAATCCTGCCGCGGGGATCATGCCGAGCGCGAGCGCCAGCGCGAGAAAGCTTCTGTTCATACCGCTATTTTATGGCAGCCTGGCGTAAAAGTCCCTGAGAGCCGCCCGCTCGGCCGCTATCCAACGAGGTCGCGCCAACTCGACGCCGTCACGTTGACCCCGAAGTAGTCGGCGGCGGCCTTGATATTCGCGAAGGCTTGCGCCCGCTCTGCTTCGCTCACTCCTCCGACCTCACCGAATCGCGCGATCGCGCTGCGCACGTGCCCGGCATCGGTGAGCGGTTCCTTCCGTTCCTTTGGAAATGCAAAGGACGAGTCGGGGAGTTTCGAGCGAACGCTGCCGGCGCTGTGGCCGCTTGGTTTCCACGTTACTTCCATCTCGCTATGGTAGCGCGGAATAATCGGCGTTATCTGAGCGTCATGTTTCCAACGCGTGAGCGAGATCGTTGAGAATTGCCTCGGCCGCACGCTTGCCGGGGAAGCCGCTGACGCAGCCCCCCGGGTGCGCGCCCGACCCGCAGAGATAGAGGTCGCGGACCGGCGTTCGCGTCGCAAAGCGCTGTTCGTAGATCTGTCCCGGCAGCAGCTCGCCGTGGAAGATGTGACCGCCGACGAGTCCGAATCGCTCCTCGAGATCGGGCGGCGCGAGGATTTGACACTCTTCGATCGCACTCGGCAGATTCGGCGCGTAGCGTCCGAGGATCTCGATGATCTTCTCCGCTGCGGCCACTCGCCGTTCGCGCGACCAGCCGTCGGGGCGATCGTACGGAAAGTACTGGGCGAATATCGACAGGATGTGCTTGTCGGGCGGGGCGAGCGATGGGTCGGTCGGCGTCTGGAGGAAGCACTCGATGAGCGGCTCCTCGCTCTCGCCCGTCGTGCGCGCGTCGGTATAGGCCTTCTGTAAGTAGTCAATCGAAGGCGCGACGTGAATCGTCGCGCAGTGATGCGGCTGCGGATCGACGCCGGGGCGGCACGTAAAATCGGGCAACTCGCCGAGCGCGAGATTCAGCTTTAACGACGGACCGATGCTCTTCCACTGTATCAGCCGGGCGACGAAGGCCGCGTCGAGCACGAAGAGGTCGAGCAAGTCGAGGAAGGTCGTCCGCGGGTGTGCGTTCGAGACGACGGCGCGCGCGAGCACCGTCTCGCCGTCGAGCTCGACGCCGCAGGCGCGGTCCGCCTCGACGCGGATCTTCGTCACCGTGGCGTCGGAGAAGATCTCGGCGCCGTAGAGGATCGCGGCGGATGCAAGCGACTGCGAGACCCAGCCCATGCCGCCGTGGACGTAGGCCCAGGCACCCTGCTTGCCGAGCAGCCGCCCCGCCAGATGGTGCGCGAGAACGTACGCGGTGCCGGAATCGCGGGGCCCAAGATACGTGCCGATCAGGCCGTCGTTAACGAGCTCGGCCTGCAACACGGGTGTCGAAACGTAGCGCTCGACCAAGTCGGCTGCCGATCCACGCAACAGGCGCTGCGTCTCCGCGTCGAGACGGTTGAAGCGCGGATTCGGATCGGAGAAGGTCGAGAAGACGGCGCCTCCCAGCCGGTCTGTGCGTTCGACGTAGGCTTCGAAGCCCGCGACGTCGTCGGGATTGAAGGCTGCAATCTCGCGTGCGTTGCTCGCGCGGTCCGAGCCGAGCAGCAGCGAACGCCCGTCGAGCAGCGGCGTGAACGCGTACGGGTCCTTTCGGTAGTACGAGAGGCCGCGTTCGTGCAGATCGAGCTCCTCGACGAGCCACGGGTCGAGAAGGCTGCAGACGTAGGAGGCCGTCGAGAGCGTATAACCGCGCCAGACGTCCGTCTCGATGACGGCCGCTCCACCGATGACGTCGCGCCGCTCGAAGACGCCGACCGACAAGCCCGCTTTCGCCAACAACGCCGCGCACGCCAGGCCGTTGTGGCCCGCGCCGATTACGACGACGTCGTACGAGGGCTTGGGGAAAGCCGCGTTAGCGATAGGACGGCCGCGAGGCGAAGCAGTCCCGGCAATAGACAGGTTTGTCGCCGCGCGGATTGAACGGCACTTCGGCTACGCCGCCGCAGTTGCTGCAGGTCGCGGCGAACATCTCGCGGGGTCGCGCCGCGCGCTCGCCTCCGCCTCCACCGCTGCTCGAGCGCATTTGTTTTCGCGCTTGGCGACAGTCGGGGCAGCGATTGGGCTTGTTCTGGAAGCCCTTTTGCTCGTAAAAGCGTTGTTCGCCCGAACTGAAGACGAACTGGCGTCCGCAGTCGACACAGTTGAGCATTTCATCTACGTACACGAAACGAGAAACTCCTTAGACTCTGCCGGTGGCGACGAAGAGCGGGCACCGTGCCCCGCTTCTGCGACCTTGGCTCTGCCGGTCCCTGCCGGGTTCGCAAGGGTTACGCCCCCGCTCCGCCGTAGCCGCCGCGCACCATGGCCGAAACGATTCCGGACGTCATCGAGCCGGCCAGTTTGGCCGACTATCTCGAAGTCGTGACGCGGGCAGTCTTCCAAGCCGGCGTGAGCTGGAAGCAGATTGCGGCGCCCTGGGACGCCTATCGCGAGGCGTTCTCGCACTTCGACCCGGTCCGCGTCGCCGCGTACGACGACGTGGACGTGGAGCGGGTCCTCTCGACGAAAGGGGTGCTGCGCATGCCGCGCAAGGTGCGTGCGACGATCGCGAACGCCGCCGCAATGCTGCAAGCCGAGCGCGAGTTCGGCAGCTTTACCGCCTACCTACGATCGTTCGACGCATACCCGGCGCTCGCCAAAGACTTCAAGCGCAGATTCGCGCTCGTCGGCGATATGAGCGTGTGGTACTTTCTCTTCCGCACCGGCGAGCGAGTGCCGCGATTCGAGCAGTGGGCGGCGACGATTCGCGGCGATCACCCGCGTATGCGCGAGATGGTCGAGCGCGCGCGCGCCCACGGGCGATCGCCCGAAGCCTCAGGGTGAGGGCGACGGGCGCGGCGTCGGACGAATGAGGTAGAGGCCGAGGCTCGGCGCGTAGTTCATCTCCGGGACGGTCTTCCCGTCGAACCCGCGCTGCTGGAGTTCGTCGGCCGTCGTCCCCGCGACGCGCCCGCAGACCATCAGCGCCGGAACGACCGTCGGATCGCCGGGGTCGAGCTCGTACCATACGCCGCTCTTCGCGGCGTGCGGCGTGATCGTCCAACTCGGCGTCGGGCTGCCGGTTGCGAAGTGATTCTTCAACTCGCCCATCGCCTGCGTCGCGAGATTCTTCACCTCGGCGACGCACGTGTCCGAGGTTCGCATGTCGAACGGAGCCTTCGGCGGCGTCGCCGGCAGCTTATAGACGCGGAACGTCTCTTGGCCCGCGCGCGGTTGGCGCGCGACGAAGTAGAGGCCGACGGCCGGCATGAAGTTGAGCTGCGGTACGAAGAAGAGCGGACTCGACGGTGCAAAGAGCTTTCGTTGCGTCACGTCATCGGTGCGCGCGATGTGGAGCGCGAGGCAACCCGCAAGGGCGCGGAGCACGCCGGTGCCCTTCGGCGTGATGGCGAGTGCGTACGTTGTGCCGAGGCCGTGATACGTCACCGTCGCGTCGGGCAGCGCCGGCGCTTCCATCGTTGCGGGATATCCCCCCGCCGTTCGCGCGGCTTCGATCTTCGCGACGAAAGCCTTCAGTTCGCCCGCAAGTTGCCGCGCCTTCGGAGCGTTCTCCGCCGTGCACGTCGCCGGATTCGCGCCGACGACGAACGGATCGGCCGGCGGCGTCTGCGGCAGCGGTGAGAAGAGCGACGCGAAGTTGCGGCCGCCGTTCCCACCTGGACCGCCGCCTGGAGGACCCCCCGGCGGTCCGCCGGGCTCTCCCGGCGGTGCGCCGCCGGCAAAGGCCCCGCCGCCCGCACCGCGCGGGCGGAACGTCGACGCCGTCTGCGAGAGCGTGCCCTGACCGAATCGCGCCGAGTACGTCAGCGAGTACGTTCGCGGCATCAACGGACGCGCGATGTTAGGAATCACGTCGCCGCCCGCCGTCGTAAACGGCACCGCGTTCTCCGGGCTCGCGAAGATGCCGCCGTACGCGTTTGTGATGTTCGTCGCCGCAAACGTCAGCGTACCGCGCGACATTTGCGCCGTCACGCCGGCGTCGTAGGTCGTGTACGCCGGCAGATTATTCGGGTTGTTGCTGCCGACGTGTTGCGCGTCGGCGAGCCACTCGAAGATCGATCCAGGCGACTTGTAGTCGAGCACGATACCGGCCTTCTGCATCGGCACGTTCGGGAGTTGCTGGCCGGGGATCGTGATCGACCACGGGTTGTCGAAGAGATACGTCGTCGAGTTCGCTACGGCGCCGGTGAAATTGTAGTACGGCTGGATGACGAGATTGCCGACCGTCACGTACCCGGTTAGCTCCGCACCCTGATAGAGCCGTTGAATTCCCGAGACCGGCGTGAGGAAGTAGAGTTGTTGCGCCGAGAACGGCGTGCCGTACGGCGCGTTACAGCCGGCCGGCGAATTGTAGATCTGTGCGACCTCTTGCAAGTAGTTCGCCGGTAGCTGGCCGAGCTGATTGAGCACGAGCCCGTTGACGTAGACCGGCAGCAGGACGCCGTTTTGCACCTGGCGGTAGAGCGTAAGCGAGACGTTGCCGCCGTGCAGTTGGTGCGTGTAGCTGACGCGCACGGAATTCGACGAGTTATTTTGCGGCTGCTGTCCCGGAGCGTTGCCGTACGCAACCTGGCCGTTGCAATCGAAGCGCAGGGAGGCCGGATCGCTGAGAATCTGCTGGCGCCCTTGCGTCGCGGCGGCGCCCCCGAGGCTAAACGAGGCCGCATAGGTATCGTGCGAGGTCGGTCGCCAGGTCGCGGCGGCGGTCGCGATTTCCGAAAGGCCCGCGTTGCCGGTCGCGGTGCTCACGCCGGCCGACCCGACGAGCGTGAGCTTCTCGCTCGAGTGAATGGTATCGGTTGCCTGGAGGACGTTGTACTGCGTCGTCTCGGAGCCATTGTAGAACTGAGCGACCTCGGGGACGAGCGGCGTCGTCGAGAATTGCGAGCTCGTTCCGTACGCCTGCACGGAGATCGTGTGGCGCTGCTGCGCCGGGAGCGTCGCATTAAAAACGTACCCGGTCGAGCTTGTGTCGTTCGAGAATCCGCTCGGCGATGGAATCCCGTTGACATACCGTTGCAGTTGGTTCAACAGGCCGCTCTGATCGAGCGAGAAGAGTGAGGCCTGAATCTGCGTCGCGCCGATCAGCGCGTTGTCGGAGAGCGAGTACATCTGCACGTTGCTGCGGTCGCTGTTGTTCGGTCCGTAGCCGCACGGCAGCGTCGTCTGCGGGTCGCCGCCGTACCGCAGGCAGACGATGTCGGTGTTCCGTGACGAGTTCATGAAGAGCGCGTTGATCGAGTTCGAGTCGCCGAACTCGTAACGCGCGGAGAGAACGCTGCCGGAGATCGTGCTGTCGCCGTTGTGGACGTAGGAGAGGCCGCTCGCGTCTTGATAGAGATCGCCGTCGACGAGGCTCGGGTAGAGACGGCTGACCGATTGGACGGCGATGCCGAGCTTTCCGACCGAACCGGTCTCCCCGAGCGAATAGTTGTAGCGGCCGTAACTTCCCGTCGAGAGTTGCATCTGCGTGACCCAGCTCAGCGTCGGCTGGAGCGTGCTGAAGTTGACCGAGCCGCCGAGGCCGCCGAGCGACGGCCCCATGTGCACGGCCGCGCCCTGGAAGAGATCGGTGGCAAGCGCCCCGAGATTTCCCGTCGAGCCGGGAGCGTTGAGCGGGATGCCGTCGAGCGTCAGCTGCGTCTGCGAGGGATCGTGGCCCTCGAGCGAGATCGTCTGCGTGGCGTCGCTATCCTCGCTCGAGGTGGAGACGCTCACGCCCGACAGCTTGTTCATTGCATCGGCAAGATCCGACGAGAGCCGCCGCTGCGGCGAGTTCTGATCGATGCTCGTGCTCGATATGGTCGCCGACGCCTTGGCGGTGACTTCACCGATGACTTTCAAGCCGCCGGTGTCGAGTGCGAGCGAGAAGCTTACCGTCACGATGCGGCCGTCGAGCACTTCGAACGAGGCGGAGGTGAGGCTCGAATACCCGCGCCGGACAATTCGCGCGCGGTAGATGCCGTCGGGGACGTCGGTAAAGACGACCTTGCCGTTCTTTCCCGTCAGCTCCGAGGTGATCACGGGGCCGTCGAGCAGCACGCGAGCGAGCTCGAGCGGCTGCTTGCTGGACGCGTCGACGACGACGATGTCGATCTCGCCGGAGTCCGATTGGGCGCGAACGCAGGGCGTCAGCGCCGCCGAGAAAACGAGCAGCGAGAGTGCGGCTGCGGCGCGTCGTCGCAACATGTCCGCCTGATTATACGGAAAGGGCGGCCGCGAGGCCTGAAGCGGTGCTGTGAACGGTTAGATTGTGATGGTGACGGCGGTGCCCTGGCCGAGCGCGCTATCTATCGTGATCTCACCCCCGGCGCGCTCGACGGCGCGCTTGGCGATCGCCAACCCAAGGCCGGTGCCGGCAATCTCGCCGCGCTGATCGCCGCGGTAGAACCGCTCGAAAGCATGCAGGCGCTCTGACTCCGACATTCCAGGACCTTCGTCGCGCACGGTGATCGTCGAGTGGCCGTTCGTCCGCGTCGCTCGAAGATGAATCGGGGCGTCCGGCGCGTACTTGAGGGCGTTCTCGATGACGTTCCAGACCGCTTCAGCCAACTCGCCCGGGTCTGCGGCGATCGTTTCGACGCCATCGACGCTGTAGTCGATCGTGCGCCGTTCGTCGAGGCGTTTCGCGGCGTCGCACTGGCTGCGCAGGAGCTCCGGAACGTTCACCTGGTCGATCCGCGGCGGAGCCTCGGAGTCGAGGCGCGCGAGCCGCATCAGCCGATCGATGAGGCCGCGCATGTGCTCTTTCTCGAGCGCCATCGTGGCGAGAATCTGCCGCGCGATGCGCGGCTCTTCGATCGCGCCGCGCCGCAGCACGTCAATATACCCCGCGATGACCGTCAGCGGCGTGCGCAGCTCGTGCGACGCGTCCGCGGCGAACTGACGCATGCGCTCCTCGGCGTGGCGCCGGTGATCCATCGCCGTGGCGACGCTGGCGACCGCGTCGTTAAACGCCGCCGTCAGCGAGGCGACTTCATCACCGCCTGCCATGACGAAGCGCCGCTGCGTGTAGTCGCCGTCGGCAAGCGCGCGCAGCGAATCGCTCACCTCGTTGATCGGGCGCAGCGATTGCTGCGCGAAGAGCCTTCCGACGAACCACGAGAGGAAGATCGCCGCGATCGCGATCGTCAGCACGATACGCCAATAGGGCGCGAGTGAGACGAGCAGCAGCGGGAAGGACGGAGCGAAGCCGACGTATCCGCCTTCCACGTAGGTCAACGAGAGCGGCTCGAGCCGCGTCGGGTCGGGCGGCATCGGCGGGAACGGGCCGCGATAACTGTAGAGCCGCACCGTGCCGTGCGGCGATGCGTGGTAGGTGGGAATGAAGTGCTGCATTCCGCCCGCCGCGACCACGCCGGCTAACGGTTTTGGCCGCAGCGTCTTGTCGCCTGCGAGATAGCGCCCTTTCAAGTCGTAGACGGTGACGCGGAGGCCGATGCCGCTGAGCGCGTTGACGATCTCGGGCGCCGCCTGCTTTAGCGTCATGCCCTCACGGCGATACTGATCGACGAGGATGCGCGCTTCTTCGTGCTTGGCGACCATCACGTCGCCGGAGAACTGCCAAAGCTCGACGACGAGTGCGATCGACGATGCCAGAATGACGATCAGCACCGTTACGCCGAGCAACGCCGCGTAAAGGGCCGACAGCCGAGCCGCAAGTTTCACGGTAGTGCGCTACTGCGAGAGGCCGTAGCCGACGCCTCGCACCGTGCGGATAAATGAGCCGGGCTCGCCGGGCCGATCGACTTTCGCGCGCAGATACGAGATGTAGGTTTCGACGATGTTCGGGCCGCCCTCGAAGTCGTGCCCCCACACGATCTCGAGCAAGTGATCCTTGCTGAAGACGCGCCGCGGCTCGCGCATGAAAACCTCGAGGAGATCGAACTCGCGTTGCGTGAACTCGAGCGGCTCTTTCCCTCGCCAGGCTTCGCGCGTGGCGGGGTTGATGGAGATGTCGCGCCAGCGCAGCACGTTCTCCTCGATGAGCTGCGGCCGGCGCAGTTTCGCCTGGAGGCGCGCGATGAGCTCTTCGAAGACGAAAGGCTTGACGAGATAGTCGTCGGCGCCCGAGCTCAAGGAGCGCACCTTGTCTTCGGTGCCGCCCTTCGCCGTGAGCATCAAAATCGGCGCCTGCGTGATTTCGCGCAGCCGCGGCAGGAGCGTGACGCCATCGATCTTCGGCATCATGATGTCGAGCACGATGAGCTCGGGATCGAAGACCTTGACTAGTTCGATGGCTGCAAGGCCGTCAGTCGCTGTCCGAACCTCGTAGCCTTCGCGGGAGAGGCCAAGTTCCAACATCTCCCGCACCATGCGGTCGTCGTCGATGACCGCCACGCGGGCATTGGGCATAACGTGCATTTCTACGCTGCATCGTGCTTTCTCACCCTTGGAGGCACCTGAACCCCCGCTTAAAACCTAGGCGGCCCGTACGGGCGACCGCCACCGCTCGACGCGTTGTCCGCAAACCAGCGCGGCTCGACCGATTGCTTCGAGGGGGTGCGCAAGAACCCGCACACCGCGCTGCGCCAACGCCTCGGTCGTCGCTTCGTCCGGGAGCCAATGGGCGAAGAGATGGACCTCTTCGGCCCCGGTCGCCTCGGCGAGGGTCGCAAATACGTCTGCGAGCGAACACTCTTGCCGCGCCAGCAGCTTGCGGACGACCTCGGCTTGAAAGCGGGCGCCGCTCCAGCCGGATGCCACGACGAGTAGCCTGGAGACGTCGCCCGCCTGCGTGGCCTCGAAGTCGATCACGGCAGCCTCGACCCGGCCGGCCAGACCACGTTCGGTCTGAGCATGGAGGGTCGCGCCCGTAATCGAGGCGTTCGGCCCGGCCGTCAGGAGCGCTCCAGCCCCTATAAAGTACTCGTCCATGCCGGTATCTTGGCATGGACGAGTGCCACCTGGGTGGCGCACAACTGACCATATGCGCCACCCCGG
>DATKMJ010000019.1 GCA_035541935.1 Candidatus Binatia bacterium
GGTCAGGGTGACGTAGGGGTGGGGCGGGGTTACGAGACGAGTTCGATTACCGAGAGTTCGGCTGCGTCGCCCGAGCGGACGCGGGTCTTCGTGATCCGCGTGTAACCGCCGGAGCGTCCCTTGAGAGCCGGCGCGATCTGCTCGACGAGTTTCTTGACGACTGCGGGTTCCGTGATGTACTCGGCGAGGAGGCGACGCGCGGCGAGGTCGCCGGCCATCGCCGTCGTGATGAGCCGCTCGGCGACGCGGCTGATCTCCTTCGCCTTCGTCGAGGTCGTCTCGATCTTCTCGTGCTTGAAGAGCGAGGTCGCGAGGTTGCGCAGCAGCGCGCGACGGTGGCCGTCGGTCCGCGAAAGGCGTTTGTATGCGATCTTATGCGGCATGCTCTTTCGGCGCTACGCTTGGCGCAGCGACAGCCCCCTCTCCGCTAGGACTTGCTTGATCTCGTCGAGCGACTTCTTGCCGAAGTTGCGCATCTTCATGATTTCGTCCTCGGTCAGGTCCAGCAGCTCCGAGACCTTCGAGATGCCGGCGCGCTTGAGGCAGTTGAACGAGCGGACCGAGAGGTTGAGCGTCTCGACGGGAATGTCCCATTCGTTCGGGGGCGTCTCCGGGAGCGGCTCCGAGCGGTTCGTGAACGAGACGAAGAGATCGAGCTCCTCCTGCATGATCGTCGCGGCCGTCGAGAGCGCCTCGTCGGGAGTGATCGAGCCGTTCGTCTCGACTTCGATCGTCAAGCGGTCGAAGTCGACGCTCTGACCGACGCGCGTGTCGTCCACCGTGAAATTGACTTTTCGAATCGGCGAGAAGATCGAGTCGAGCGGGATCAAGCCGATCATGTGCTCGACGTTGCGCTGGCGGTCGGCCATCACGTAGCCGCGCCCTTTCTCGATGCCGATCTCCATCGTCAGCTTCGCGTCCTTCGTCGAGAGGGTGCAGAGGCGATAGCTCGGGTCGAGAATCTCGACGTCGGCGTCGGGAACGATGTCGGCGGCGGTTACGTCGCGCGCCCCGCTCACCGAGAGCGTCAGCACTTTCGGCTCGTCGCTATCGAGCTTGACGGGCAGCCCCTTGAGGTTGAGCATCAGCGCGATCGTGTCTTCGACCATTCCGGGAATCGTCGAGAACTCGTGGAGGACGCCGTCGATCTTCATGTACGTCACGGCCGATCCGGGAATCGAGCTGAGGAGAACGCGACGCAGCGCGTTGCCGAGCGTGATGCCGAAGCCGCGTTCGAGCGGCTCGATCACGAACTTGGCATGGTTGTCGCGACGCTCGCGAACCTCGATGGTCGCGCCGACGGGCGCCTCCAACACGGTGGTCATTGCTTTTGATTTTCCTTTACAACTGCTTACGTTATCCGCCTCGGCGAAGATGCCGCGACGATCGGACGCCTAGCAGCGACGTGAGTTACTGAGTTCGGGCTATCGCGAGTAGTACTCCACGATGAGCTGTTCGTCTACCGGCGCGTCGATCTGCTCGCGCGGCGGCAATTGCAACACCTTGGCGGTCTTCTCTTCGTCGTTCCACTCCAGCCACTCGGGCGGACGACGGCTCTGCGCCACTTCGAGATTCGATTCGAAGATCGGCGACTTCATGCTGGCGGGCGCGATCGAGATCGCGTCGCCGGCGCGCACGATGTACGAAGGAATGTTGACGATCCGCCCGTTGACGCGGAAGTGCCGGTGCGTCACGAGTTGGCGCGCCTGCGCGCGGCTCGTCGCGAGGTTCAACCGGTAAACGACGTTGTCGAGCCGGCGTTCGAGCAGCGCGAGGAACGTCCGGCCGGTCTGGCCCGGAACGCGCGCCGCCTCGCGGAAGTAGTTCTCGAACTGCGTCTCGGCGACGCCGTAGTAGCGGCGCATCTTCTGCTTCTCGCGCAGTTGACGGCCGTACTCGGAGACCTTCGTGCGGGACTTCCCGGTGGTCTTCTGACCGGGAGCGGTGCCGCGCCGCTCGACCGCGCAGTTGCGGGAGAGGCAGCGGTCGCCTTTGAGAAAGAGCTTGATCTTCTCGCCGGTCTTGCTCGCGGCGGTCTCTCTGCGGCAGAGACGGCAGACGGGTCCGGTATAACGCGACATGCTTGGCTTAGACCCGGCGCCGTTTCGGCGGGCGACAACCGTTGTGCGGAATCGGCGTGACGTCCTTGATCATCGTGATCTCCAGACCGGCCGCCTGCAGCGAACGGATCGCGGCTTCGCGTCCCGCGCCGGGACCTTTGACCAGGACCTCGGTCGATTTCATCCCGTGCTCCATCGCTTTGCGCGCCGCGGCCTCGGCGGCCATCTGCGCGGCAAACGGCGTCGACTTCTTCGAGCCCTTGAAGCCGAGGTTGCCGGCAGAGGCCCACGAGATGACGCCTCCGTGCGGGTCGCTGATCGTCACGATCGTGTTGTTAAACGACGCATGCACGTGAGCGACGCCCGTCTGGACGTTCTTTACCTCGCGCTTGCGCCGCGACTTCGATTGCTTTTTGGCAGCCAAAAATCTCTCCGCCCTTACGCCCTTCGACCGGCTCGGGGTCACACGGTTTAAGTGGGTTCGGCGCCCGGAGGCGCCAAGGGAGTATCTTACCGTAAGACCGGAAGCGGGGTCAACGACCGGAGCCGCCGCGGGGGCAGCTCGCTCGCCTTCCCCGCCGTACGGGGAGAGCACCCGTCCCCAGACCGGCAAAGGGCCGGTTCGTGGACCCCGGTTGAGGGGGCGGCGTTCTGCCGGTTGGTCCATGCGTCGCGGCGGCCGCGCAGACGACGCTTCGCCCCAAAAAACGAAGGGCGCTCCCTCGAGGAGGGAGCGCCCGTTTTGTTTGACGTTACGCCGTCGGGACTAGAACGGAATCAGGAACCCGAGGCCGACGTACGGTCCGTTGAACGAGTACGAGATCGGCGCGTTGTTCTTGTTCGCGCCGTTCTCACCGGCCCAACCGGCGTCGAGATAGACCGCAGGCACGAACGCCCACGCGATCCCGACCTGGTACTTCAGCAGGTTGTATCCGATGCCGTAGGTGGTTGCGGGCGATCCCGCCACCGCGGCCGTCGTGTAGTTGCCTCTGAAGTTCGGATAGTAGTAGACGTCGCCGTAGTACGTGAACGAGTGGCCCCAATCCGGGAGCTTCTCGATGCCGCCGCCCACCGCGTTCGTGTTCGGATATCCGTAGTTGTTCGAACCCCAGATGTATCCGATCGCGACGTAGATGTGCGGATCGAGCACCTTGACGCCCAACCGGACGTCGGCGTCGCGGTTGACCGCCGTGAAGGCCGGCGTGTAGGCCGTACCGCGGCTGCCGACCGTCGTCACGTAGCACTGCGGCGCGTTGTTGATCGTCGCGGTGCTCTGCGGGACGCCGCAGTTATGCGGGTACTGCCAGTTCTTGTAGTCGACTTCGAGCATGAACGGCAGTCCGATTGCGTTGAACTGCACGCCGCCGCGGGCCGTAAACGAGCCGTTGGCCTGGTTACCCGGAGCGAACTGGTTGTAGATCTTCGGTGAGATGAGATAGTCGCCGGCCAAGAACAAAACGTTCGGTTGCGGCTTTGGCGTGGGCGGCGGCGGGGGCGGCGGCGGCGGAGCCGTCGGCGGCGGCGGCGGAGCCGTCGGCGGGGGAGTCGCCGGGATGTACCGTACGACCACTAACCGCTTGTCGGGAACCCACTGCACGTATGCGCCCATGCCTTCCGAGATCACGCGGACCGGCACGAGCACCGCACCCTGATAGATCTCCGGCGGCACGTCCAGCGGACGAGACTCGCCGTTGATGACGACTTCCGGCTTGCCGACGGTCACCTTGACCTCGGAGCCCGGCTTCGAAACCGTCGCCGTCTTCGAGGACGCGTCGTACGAGACGGTAGCGCCCATTTGCTCGAACATCGAGCGCAGCGGGATCAGAATCGTCCCGCCCTTGACCAGCGCCGCAAGCACCCGGCCCTGCTTGAGGACGTCGGGCTTGCTATAGACGTGGTGATCGTTGTAGAGGATGGGAATCTGGCCGGACGGCGGGCTTCCAAAGTCCGCCGGCGGCGCCCCACCTGCCTGCGCAACGCCGTTTCCAATGTTTCCTTGCGTCGCGGTCGACGGAGCGGCAACCGCGCTCAACCCGCACAGCGCTACGATTAGCGCGGCGAGTACTCCGGTGCTCAGTCGTTTCACGAATGCCTCCTTAATGGGATATATTGTGCCGGCGAGCGCTCGCCAGCTACACGAGCAGACCCTTGAGTTCTCTGCTGCCCGTTCCAGGACACCATACTAATTATTCTCCAATCGCGCAACGCGATAAACGCCAAAGCCACGCGATACCGACCAAAGTCTCAATTAAAGCTAGGCTAAAAGCGACCCTGGAGGCCGCTCCGCCCGCCGTCAAGTGGAGCTGCTGGAGCACTGCGGTCGTCAGCGCGGGGGCCGCGATCTGCGGCAGGACGACGGCGAGGTTCCAGATTCCCATCGCCGCCGCCATCGCGCCGGCGGGCAGCACGCGGCAAGCGATCGCCCAATCGGCGACGAGAAAGAAGCCCCAGCCGACGCCCGCGAGCAGCGTCGCCGCAACGACGCCCGCGAATGCATGCGATGCGATGAAGAGCGCGAGCGCGAGAATGAACGCCGCCGCGCCGGCGGTCGCGACGAGACGCTTGTCGAGGCGATCGCTGGGGCGCGCCGCGAGCGCCGCCCCGACTGCGCTCACGATTGTGAAGACGACGATGAGGATGCCGGTCTCGCGTTTCGCGTCGCCGAGCGCAGACGTGCCGAGCACGGCCTCGACGTAGAAGAGCAGATAGCCCAGCAACGTGTAGAAGCCGACGTATATCAGCGCTCGCGAGACGAAGAGATCGACGAAGGGACGCGTGACGCGCCACGGCGTCTCGCTCGGCGCGGATTCCGCGTTGAGCGACAGTCCCCGCGCGTGGAGGGACGTCACGGCGCAGGTGGCGAGCAGCAGGCCGCTGAGGGTTGCGCCGAGCGCGCGCGCGTTGGCGATGAAGCTCGCCGCCAGCGCTCCGACCGCGTTTCCCGCGCCTTGCAGTGCGGCCATCCACGACGATGCCGCTCCGATGCGCTTGCGTTCGATAAAATCGGGGATGATCGCCTGATAGGGACCGATCGCGACGTTGAGCGCCGCCTGGAGCGCGACGAAGGCTATCGTCAGCGCCGCGAACGTTCGCGCGTCGTAAAAGAAGACGAGGGCGACCGCGCCGCCGACGGCGCCGAACGCGTAGAACTCGACCCGGCGGCTTCCGTCGCGACGCCGCGCGTCGGACCAGAATCCGACGAGCACCTGCGCGACCGCCGCCACCGCCGCGCCCATCGTCGCCAGGCGGCCGTACGCGATGACGGGATTCGCAGCGGAGAGCTCGATCGTCCGCGCCTGGAGCGAGATCCCCAAGAGCGCGCCCCAGACCGATTGGACCCCGAGCCAAAAGAGCGCGAGCGCGAGCGGGTTGGCGGGTTTAGGGGTGCGCGCACGCATACTCGTACTCCGCAGCCGTATCCACGTCGAAGGCAAGCTCGGGCGCGCAACCGCGGATCCCCGCCGCGCGAACCCCGAGAACGCGCGACGCGATCTCCTCGAGATGCCCGACGCTCAAGCGACCGGCGAGAAATCGCACGAGCGCGATCGGACTCACGAAGCTCGCCATGCGCCATGGCTGCTTTCGCGCATCGAAGAAACGCCGCGCATTCGCCGCGATCCGCTCGGCGCACCCCGCCGGAATCGAGAAGACCCCGCCGTTGACGATGCGCTCGCCCGCGAGCGTGATCCCGCTCGGGGGCGCGGCGGGAAAGCGCGCGGCGTACTCGCGGAAATCCGCCAGCGGCATCGCCAGCGCGCCGTCCGGAGCGCGTCCGAGAAAGTCGCCGACGACCGCGCCGGTAACGTAGGGAAGATCGCTGGTCGCATAGACCAGCGGCTCGCCGTCCTCGGGCCAGGCGCGCAACGCGCGGAGCATGTTCTCGCTTCCGGAGGGGCTCTCGTCCACGACGCGCTCGACGAGATTGCCGCACGCGCGCCGCACCTCGTCGCCGCCGACGACCGCAATGCTCGTCGCGCCCGCGCGGCGCAACGCCGCAACGATGCGCTCCAGCATCGTCGAGCCGCGGACGGAGAGCAACGCCTTTACGCTCGTCCCGGCGGCTGCGGCGAGCGCGCCGTCGATCCGCCCGCCGGCGGTGATCACCGCCTTCATGGCGACGATCCTACTTCTTCGCTAGGGTTTTCTTCTTGCCGGCGACCGTGCGCTTCGGACCCTTGCGCGTGCGAGCGTTCGTCTTTGTCCGCTGCCCGCGAACCGGAAGTCCGCGGCGATGGCGCATGCCGCGATAACAGCCGATATCCATCAGCCGCTTGATGTTGCCCTGAACCTCACGGCGTAGATCGCCCTCGACGCGCATCTGCAGCGCGTCGATCGCGTCGCGAAGCTTCTTCTCGTCCTCTTCGCCCAGCGCCTTAACGCGGACGTTCGGATCCACGCCCGTAAACGCGAGCAGCTTGCGCGACGTCGCGGGGCCGATCCCGAAGATGTAGGTCAGCGCCACTTCGATGCGCTTCTCGCGCGGAAGGTCGATGCCGGCGATACGAGCCATTAATGCGTTCCTTTTCTCAAGCTAACCCTGCACTTGCTTGTGCTTGGGGTTGACCTCGCAGATCACCCGGACCTTGCCCCGGCGCCGGATGATCTTGCACTTGTCACAAATTTTCTTTACAGAAGGTCGAACTTTCATCTACTTATACCTATAGGTTATTCTGCCGTGAGTTAGATCGTAAGGCGAGAGCTCCACGAGCACGCGGTCGCCGGGGAGAATACGAATGAAGTTCATTCGGATCTTTCCCGAAACGTGCGCGAGCACGCGATGACCGTTCGCAAGCTCCACCCTGAACATCGCATTCGGCAACGGCTCGACGATCGTTCCTTCGACCTCGATCGCCTCTTCTTTGGGCGTCGCCGTCTTGGCGGCTTTCTCGGCCGAGGCCTTACCCCGCTTGGGCCGTCCCCCCCGCCTGCGCGCCATCAGAAGTCGCCGGCCATTTAGGCGATCGCCTCGCGCCGAGGACGATACTGCTCGAGGCCCGGATCTTCCTCATACTCGCGGAGCGTCAGAACCTTTGGGCCGCCCTCAGTCACCGCAACCGTGTGCTCGAAATGCGCTGCGAGTTTACCATCTGCCGTCACGACTGTCCAGCCGTCGGAGAGGATGCGAATCTTCGGGCTCGCTTGCGTTATCATCGGCTCGAGCGCCAGAACGAGGCCGCTGCGCATCTCGGGCCCCGTGCCGGCCTCGCCGTAGTTCGGAACCTGCGGCTCCTCGTGCATCGCGCGTCCGACGCCGTGGCCGACCAATTCGCGGACGACGCCGTAGCCGCTGCGCTCCGCGTGGGCCTGCACCGCCGCCCCGATATCGCCGATCCGGCGGCCCGGCCGCAGTTGGGCGATGCCGATCGTCAGGCACTCGCGCGTGACTTCGAGCAGCCGCCGGGCTTCGCTCGAAATTCTGCCGATCGGAATCGTCACCGCGCTATCGCTGACGTAGCCGTCGAGCGTGGTGCCGATGTCGATCGAGAGCAGGTCGCCGTCGCGCAGCGCCCGCGACCCAGGAATGCCGTGGACGACCTCGTCGTTGACCGACGCGCAGATCGAACCGGGAAAGCCGTTGTAGCCTTTGAACGTCGGAACGCCGCCCGCGCTCCGGATGCCCTCTTCCGCCAGGCGGTCGAGCTCGCCGGTCGTCATCCCTTCGCGGGCCGCCTTCATGAGGTCGGTGAGGACGCGCGCGGTGATGCGCCCGCTTCGACGCATCGCTTCGATCTCGCGCGGCGACTTCAGGGTTACCATCAGGGGCGCTTTACGGCGTGTTCCTTGCCAATCGCGGACGCGATGCGCTCCGCGACCGTTTCGAGTTCCGCGAACGCGTCAACTTCGACGAGCTTGCCGGCCTTTCGATAGTGCTCGATCAACGGACGCGTCTGACGGTCGTAGACGTCGAGCCGCTTCACGACGGTCTCCGCGCGGTCGTCCTCGCGTTGGATCAACTCTCCGCCGTCCTCGTCGTCGATGCCGGCGACCCGCGGCGGATTCGTCAAGGCGTTGTAGGTCCGGCCGTTGCGCGGGTTCGTCCAGCGCGCCGCCAAACGTGCGACGAGCGCGTTGCGATCGCCCGAGAAGAGCACGACCGCGTCGAGCGGCGAGCCGCGTCGCGCGAGGAGCTCGTCGAACGCCTTCGCTTGCGCGACCGTTCGCGGGAAGCCGTCGAGAACGAACCCGTCGGGCTTGCGCTCGAGTTCGTGCGCGATCATCTCGACGACGAGCTCGTCGGGAACGAGCTGGCCGCGCTGCATGTAGCCCTCGGCCTGCTTCCCGAGCGGCGTCCCCTGCGAGAGATGCGCGCGGAGCATGTCCCCGGTCGAGATCTGCTCCAGGCCGAAACGCTCCTGAAGGATCCGCGATTGCGTCCCCTTCCCTGCTCCAGGCGGCCCGAGGAAGACGACCCGCATTATCGCTTTATGAAGCCGCGATAATCGCGCATCGCAAGGCGCGCCTCGATCTGGGTGATCGTGTCGAGCGCGACGCCGACGACGATGAGCAGCGACGTCGATCCCAGGTAGAACGTCGTCACCGATAGCCCGCGCTGCATGGCGCCCGGCAGCACCGCGAGGAGACCGAGGTAGATCGCGGAGGCGGTCGTGATTCGCATCAGGATCTTATTCAGGTAGTCCACCGTCGGCTGACCCGGGCGGATGCCCGGCACGAACGCGCCGGTCTTCTTGAGGTTGTCGGCGACGTCGCGCGTGTTGAGCACGATCGCGCTGTAGAAGAACGTGAAGACGACGACCAGCAAGAAGTAGACGATGTTGTACAGCAGGCCGTTCGGCGTGAACCAAACGTTCAGCCACGTCGAAAACGCCTGCATGCCGCGCTGAAACTCCGCCCAGAATCCCGCCCCCGTTATCGCCTGGCCGTGGCCGAACCACGAGAGCGCCTGTTGCGGCAGCAACAGAATCGAGATCGCGAAGATGATCGAGATGACGCCGGCGTTGTTGAGGCGCAGCGGAATGTAGGTCGAGCGGCCGGCGAACATCTTGCGGCCGACCACCCGGCGAGCCTGCTGCACCGGTACGCGGCGCTGGCCCTGATAGAGGAAGACGATCGAGATGATCACGACGATCGCAATCGCGATGTACAGGAAGAGATTGAGCAGCGATTCCGAGCCTTGACTCGCCGACGTGTACGTCTGGCGGACGTACTGCGGGAAGCGCAGCACGATGCCGATGAAGATGATCAGCGAGACGCCATTGCCGATGCCCTTATCGCTGATCTGCTCGCCCAGCCACATCAAGAAGAGCGTCCCGCCGACCATCGCGACGATCGCGTAGAGCAGATACCAGATGCTCGTGTCGTAGAAGACGCCCGAGCGCTCCATCGAGATCGCCATGAAGGTCGCCTGCACGGTGCCGAGGACGATCGTGAGCCAGCGCGTGTACTGGCTGATCTTTTTTCGGCCTTCCTCGCCGCCTTTCTTCGCCAGCTCTTCGAGCTGGGGCAGCACGACCGTCATCAGCTGCATGATGATCGACGCGTTGATGTAGGGCGTGATGCCCATCGCGATGATCGAGAGCTTCTGGAGCGCGCCGCCCGACAGGAAGCCGAGCAGGTTGTAGAAGACGCCGCTCTGCAGCACTTGCTGCCAGCGGGCTTCGTTCACGCCCGGGAGTTGCACGTGGATCATGAAAACGAACCACGCGAACGCAAACAAGACGAAGCCGAGCCGCTTGCGGATCTCGGGGACCAGCAGTGCGGCGCGTAGATTATCGAACACGGTTAACCGTTCTCTTCGATGGTGCCGCCGGCGGTTTCGACCGCCGACCGTGCGGCGCTGGAGAAGACGACGTCGCGGAAGCGCAGCCCCGCGGGCAGCGGCTTACCGA